>NZ_JAOCFV010000072.1:0-21210 GCF_029842145.1 Stenotrophomonas sp. GD03794 | reverse complement strand
GCCGCAATCGCCCAGGAGACGGTCACCTACATCCACACCGATGCCTTGGGCTCGGTTGTGGCCGAGACCGATGCCAATGGCACCGTGGTCAAACGCTATGACTACGAGCCTTACGGCGCCGTGGTGGGCGGGGAAGTCACGGACGGACCAGGGTATACCGGACATGTGAGCGATTCGGCTACCGGGCTGAGCTACATGCAGCAGCGGTACATGGATCCGCAGTTGGGTGTGTTCTTATCGGTTGATCCGGTGACGGCGTATCAGAAACCGGTTGAGCAGTTCAATAGGTACCGGTATGCAAACGGGAATCCGTACACCTACGTAGATTCTGATGGAGAAGCCGGAAAAGTTGCATGGCTCGTCAGACTCACCGCAAACCAGGCCCATAAGATTGCACGACTGACTCAGGAGCAGGCCGTCAGTGCGCGCCGGGCGCAGCAGAACGTGATAGCGGACAGAAGACAAGTAGCGAGGCAGATTGAGACATCCGCACACGGGGCGGAGGGCCAGCTCAAACATGTGGGCCATGAACTAGAGGGGGGCGGCAAAGGACTTCCGCATTACCAGACAGAGAGCGTAAGGGGACACTCCTTCTGGGGTAAGGTCAGCGTCGGCGCACTAGCTCTGGCCGGTACGCTTGAGCAAGTTGCTGATTCGGCAGAGTACATCCCTGACCCGGTTCCTAGACCTGCTGAGCAGTCTGATATTGCAAGATGGAATGGCACTATGGGTGCGATCAGCGAGAAGACTGGCCTGCCTATGCCGGGCGTAAAGATGGGGGAGGATGGTGGATTTCAGGGTTATTTTCGAGTTGACGGAAGGATTGATTCTAAAAGGCTGGATCAAGAGCTGAGCAAGGGGAGATAGGCTTGTGAGATTCTATGAGTTCATGGTTGAAGGGATCTTTGTTCGAGCGTCTGGCCTCGGGGCTGATGTTGGCGGATTCCAAGCGACGTTTTTCATCAAGTCATCGAATGTTGCGACTGCAGTTGATCGCATGCGGTGGGTACTTTTGGATCGTATGGGTTCACATTTCGTATCGACTATTGAGATGGGATTATTCAGAACATATTTTTCAATACGTGATGTTTGGGAAATTTCTGAGGGGAGGATGTTTGAATTCGAAGGGCGTGACCTGGGTTTTACTTTTTTTAGGATAGGCAAGGTTGAGCGCATGTGTCTTGCGTTCCGG
Source organism: Stenotrophomonas sp. GD03794 (assembly GCF_029842145.1). Classification (NCBI taxonomy): domain Bacteria; kingdom Pseudomonadati; phylum Pseudomonadota; class Gammaproteobacteria; order Lysobacterales; family Lysobacteraceae; genus Stenotrophomonas; species Stenotrophomonas sp. GD03794. Next base: position 20,018 of record NZ_JAOCFV010000072.1, on the reverse strand, counting down.
CGTATGCTGCTTAGGATCTTTCGGCCGCAGCGTGTGTTTTTCCCGCGCCGGAACGCTTAGATGTGGGCTGTGATGCACTGATTTGGGCTGGATGTATCCAGCAAGAATGTGGCGGCGTTCGAAGGATTTGCCTTGATTTGCATTTTCCCGCGACGATTGAGAGCGCACGAATTTCTTGGTCGCGGTCAATCCTTGTCCAATCACCGCCTCGCATCTTGTCCTAAGTTGGTCTTATGGCCACTTATGGATCCTCCGCCTGATGTCATCCGCCCTCACCAAACGCATTGTTCTCACGGCTGAGCTCCGAGACCGCCCCTATGAGCTTAGGGATGCCCAGGTTCGAGGTCTGATCCTGCGAGTGCAGCCTTCAGGGCACAAGGCTTGGATCGTGACCTGGGCCCACGGTAAGCGTCGAACCTTGGGTTCGGTTGAGCATCTGACGCTGGATCAGGCCCGCGACCAAGCCCGGCAAGCGGTCGCTGAGTAGGTTCAGTCCGGATTGCCTGCGCTTGCGAAGTCGAAGCCTACCAGTTGCACTCTCGAAGCGCTCCTCAACGATCACCTCGAACCCCGGGCGGTTGCTGAGCTCAAGGGTGGTCGTCAGTACCCGGGCCGCATGGCTTCCGATCAAACAATGAGTTGGAGTGACGTAGATCATGGAAACTGAAGCTGCGATCATTGAGATGACGACGCTTGTGAGAGAGTTCGCGTTGGGTTCCGTTGATGCCCAAATTTTTATTTAGAAATACTCGAATTTCTACTACTACGAAGCGCTGGACGGACATGAAGCTTCAAGTGCGCTGCATCCCGAGAGCAAAATTAAGCTCGGTCCCGCTATCGAGTTGCATCGCCGCGTTCAGGAAGATGTGGTGAACAAGATCTCGTTCGATGCGGGGCTGTCAGCTGAAGCGATGAGGATGGCTGGGCGACTCTCCCCGACGGAGGCGCGTCAGCATCCAACCACCGCCTCGCATCCTGTCCTAAGTTGGCCTTATCCCCACCTACGAACAGTTCGGCCAATGTCAGCCGCCGTTGCCAAATGCATCGTTGTCTCTGCTGTGCACCCGAGATCGTCCATGGCAGCTCAAGGATGCTCGGGTTCGCGGGCTGGTTCTTCGTACGCAGTCCTGGGTTTGCAGCCCTAGGGGGGGGGGCGTCAGTCACGCAGGCTCAGGGTCAGCTTGCCGCGTTCGGCCCTTGAACAAAGGCTGAGTGAATGATATTCATCTGGTTCACGTTGAGTTCACTTGCCTGATCGGATGGCGCATGCGTCTTCCGTGCACCCAAGGAGTGGTATCTCGCTATGGAAGCCATGAAGACGCACGCGCGAAGCTGTCGATGCCTGATCGGGCTGATTTTTCTGGGGATGTTCAGTGCTTCGGGCGCAGCTGCGCAGGATACCCAGCCCGGCAAGTATCCCTGGGAGGAGTTCGACAAGCGCTTGCAGAGCAGCATGGGCGTTGCCAGGTTGTCGGACGATTTGCTGGGAGACAGCGTAGGTCTTTCAAATGGCGCCTTGTCATTCTCGGCGGCTGACGTATCGCTGGAAAGTCATCACGCGTTACCAGTGAGCCTGAAACGCAAGTACGTGATGAAGAATCGCTATCAGTACGAGAACGATGCGCTTCTTGCTGACTGGGACCTGGACTTGCCCAGCATCAGTGGCGTTTTCTCAACAGACTGGGTCATGGGGCATGCCGCAGCGTCGCCCGGTGCGCGCTGCAGTGTCAGCACAGTGTCCCAGGCGCAGCCGTCCATTCCATTCAGCGGGTCGATGGATGTCAGTGACGTGTGGTCCGGAAACTCGATGAACATTCCGGGCGTGACCAGCGGGGAAATGCTGCTGATCAATGGTTCAACGGCCAGACCTGCCCAAGGGGGGCCGTACCATTGGATGACCAACGATCAGGTGTTCGTTGGCTGCCTGTCTGCCATCCGCAACGGCCCCGGCGAGGGATTCCTGGCGATCGGGCCAGACGGCACCCGCTACTGGTTCGACTGGATGGCCCAGTACGTCGAGCCGCAGATCAAGAATCCGTTGAATGGTACAAAGCGGCTGGATCGTAGGCTCAATGTGCTGTACGCCACGCGTGTTGAAGATCGGTTCGGCAATAGCGTGGCGTACAACTATGCCAACGCAGCCAATGCCCCCGCTCGACTGCAATCCATCGTTGCCAGTGACGGGCGTCAGATCAGTTTTTCCTATAATCCACGAGGTCAGATCGAGACCGCAACCACGAATGGCCGGACTTGGCGCTATCTGTATCGAAGCGACGGCAAGGTCTCGCTGTCGGCGGTCATCCAACCTGATGGAAGCCAGTGGAAGATCGACTTCTCGGGCCTCTCCAATGCCGCGTACTACGCCACGCTGCCTATTCCAAATGAGCCAGTCCGCAGTTGCTTCATGGACGGAACTCCGCTCGTGGGGCCGCAGTTGGCAACTGGCCGTATCGAGCATCCTTCCGGGGCCGTAGGGACATTTACTGTCGCCATCCGCGAGCATGGCCGGAGCAACGTCCCGATATCCTGCAAGAATTTCACGACAGGGATAGGTGGAAACGACACCGGTGATGATGTCAACCAGTGGGCGATTGCGTACAAGGCCTACACGCTGATCGAGAAGTCCATCAGCGGACCGGCCATTTCTCCGATGGCCTGGAAGTACAGCTACAGTTCCGCAATCAGTTCCATTTTTTACCCGGGTGGAACGATGGATCGGCCATGCCCATTGACGGGTGGAGTGGTGTGTGGCGAACCGATCTGCACGAGTGACAGCTGCGCGGGTCGCGCAACGACGGTGGTGGAGGGGCCCGGCGCTGAGTGGACCCGCTACACCCACGGAAACAGCTTCAAGTATGACGAAGGAAAGCTCTTGCGCATTGAGCGTGGCAAGGGCGGCGATATCCTGCAGGTTGTCGAGAACACTTACGCGCTCTCTCCTGCAGGCCGGCCGTATCCCGCGCGTTTTGGTGTCAGCGCGCAGGATACCGGCGACAACTTCCCCCGCGAGGCGATCCAGCCAGAGCTGTCAACCGTCACGCGCCTGGACGGGGTGGTCTACACCCGTCGCACGAACAGCTTTGACAGCCTGGCTCGACCACTGAGCGTCTCCCGGTTCAGTAGTCAGGGAGACGCCCGTACGGATGTGACTGAGTATGGCGACAACCTTGGCCTCTGGGTGTTGGGTCAGGTGGCGCGCGTTTCCAACTCGGATACGGCGTCCGTAATTACTCGCACCACCTACGACGGTCGGGCACTTCCGATCGAACTCCACAGCCACGGGCGCCTTCTGCAGCGCTACAGCTACAATCCGGATGGCTCACTCTCGAGTATTGCCGATGCGAACAATCACATCACCCATCTGGCGAACTGGAAGCGCGGCGTTGCGCAGACGCTGAAGTTCGCAGATGGCACGACACTGGTTCGTGGCGTGGATGACAATGGCTTCGTCACGTCGGTCACAGACGAGATCGGTGCCGCAACCGGGTATGAATATGACCCGATGGGGCGCATCTCGCGCATACGCTATCCAGCGGGCGACACGGTGGCATGGGCGGATACTGTTCGCAGTTTCAGCAAAAGCAGTGCAGATGAGTATGGGGTCGCTGCAGGCCATTGGCGTCAGGATGTTTCGACCGGAAATGCACGCAAGCGCGTCTACTACGATGCATTCTGGCGGCCGCTGCTGACCCAGGAGTTTGATGCGGCGTCGCCTGCTGAAACCCAGCGATTCGTGAGAGCCAGCTACGATCTACAGGGGCGCCTTGAGTTCCAGTCATATCCGTCGGCATCGGCCAATGCCTCCACGGGCACTTGGACGACGTACGACGGCCTGGGGCGAGTGGCATCTGTTTCGCAGGACAGCGAGTCTGGTTTGCTGACGACTACGACCAGTTATCTTGCTGGTGGACTGGTAAAGGTGATTGATCCGAAAGGTCGGGTGACTACGACTGCATACCAGGCCTTTGATCAGCCCAGTCAGACGCAGCCGATCGCCATTGCACATCCCGGGGGGGTGTTCTCCGAGATTGTCCGTGACGTTTTTGGCAAGCCACTTTCCATCAAGCGGCGAAACGCGTCTTCTACTGAAGCGCTGACGCGCACCTATGTCTACGACGGTCACCAGCAACTTTGCAAGTCGATTGAACCGGAAACTGGCAGTACCGCGATGGGATATGACCCTGCGGGAAATCTGCTGTGGACGGCATCCGGGCTCGCATTGCCCAACGTCGCATCCTGTGATGCTGCCGCAGCCTTGTCGTCTTCGCGCCGCGTGGACCGGACGTACGATGCGCGGAACCGTCTAGCGACACTGCGTTTTCCCGACCGGAATGGTGATCAGGACTGGCTCTATCATGCCGATGGCAAGCCCGCGCAGGTGACCACTCTGAATGACGGGGGCGGGGCCGTAGCGGTGAACGGCTATACCTACAACAAGCGTCGGCTTCTTACCGGTGAGTCGCTGCAGGAGTCGGCCGGACCCGCCCTTTCGCTAGGGTATGGCTACGACAGCAACGGTAACAGGGCCGGAATTGCCTATCCGAGCGGGATGTTCGTCGGCCTTGCCCCAAATGCGCTCGGGCAGGCAACCCAGGCCGGCCCTTACGCGACTGCAGTGAGTTATTACCCTAATGGAGCGATTCGTCGATTCACTTACGGTAATGGCGTCGTGCACAGCATGCAGCAGAACGCCCGCCAGCTGCCGGCGCAGGTTGTTGACGGCAACGGAGTGCTCGACTATTCGTATCTTTATGATGGCGCTGGAAACGTCGTCACCATCCTCGATGGCGTCGACAGCCTTCGTGATCGTCGGATGGAGTATGACCAGCTTGATCGCCTTCAGCAGGCGACCTCTGCGATGTTTGGCGGCAATGGTGTCATGCGCTACACCTATGACGCACTGGATAACCTTCGTAGCAGCAGCCTCGCCGGAGTGAGGGACCACCAGTACTGGTACGACGCATCCAATCGGCTGACCAATGTACAGGCGACGGGTGGTTCCACGATTATTGGCTTGGACTATGACCCGCAAGGAAACCTTAGGAATCGAAACGGCGTTGTTCACACGTTCGATGTCGGCAATCGGCTGCGAAAGGTGGCCGGGGCTGAGTCGTATCGCTATGACGCATACGGGCGACGAGTTTTGTCGTCTGCCGAGAATGAGGATCGCCGGATTTTCTCGCTGTATGGCGAGGATGGCTTGCTGCGGCGACAGAACAATGAGCGGACGGGTGAAATCTCTGAATATGTCTACCTGGGCAGCAGTCTCGTAGCGAAGGTCGTTGGGCATGTTGCACCGGGCGTTCCGTCGCTGTCGGTTCCGCCTTCGTCGGAGACGGGGAGCTTCAGCGTAAGCTGGGGGGAAGTCGGTCGCGCGGCGCGCTACGAGCTTCGTGAGCAGCGAGACAGTGGCGGCTGGACCACGGTGTATTCGGGGGCTGGTAGAGCCTGGGCAGCGAGCAATCGTTCGGCCGGTATCTACGGATACTCGGTGCGCGCGTGCTCGTCGAATGCGTGTGGTGCCTGGAGCAGTGTTGGCGCGATCAACGTTCAGGCTGAGCCGGTTGATGTTCCCATTGTCACAGTGCCGGCCACGAGCTATTCAGGAAGCTACGTCGTGACCTGGAGCACAGTCGCCGGCGCCAGTCGCTATGAGCTGCAGGCATCCACTGGAGGTGCGTGGGCGACCCTCCTCTCCGCCAATGTCGCGAATCATCCCGTTAGTGGGCAGCCCGCCGGCTCCGTGCAGTACCGCGTGCGCGGTTGCAACGGGCGTGGATGTGCAGCTTACTCGGCTCCCGCTTCCATCCAGGTCATCCTCAAGCCGGCGGCCGCGCCGACATTGTCGTTGCCGGCCAGCAACAGCTCCGGTGCGTATGTGGTTTCCTGGAGCCAGGTGGCAGGGGCAGCCCGCTATGCCCTGGAGCAACGCTCCGGTACAAGTGAATGGACGCAGATCGCGAACGCCGCCAGGACTTCGCAGGATGTTGCGGGGCGCCCCAGCGGTGAGGATGGCTATCGCGTCCGTGCCTGCAATGATGCCGGGTGTTCCAGCTATTCCGCCGTCGCGACCACCCGTGTCCTGCGCATCCCTGCCGTGGCGCCTGTAATGAGTGGCAACTCCGCGCAGTATGGCAGTCCGGTCGTTGTTGGCTGGAGCGCCGTGCCCGATGGTGCGAGCTATGCGTTGGAAGAGCAGGCGCCGGGTAGAGTCTGGGCCCAGGTGCAGAACTCCAGCGCGATCGCCGCAACGCTTCCCGAACGTTCGACAGGGACGTACGGCTATCGCGTGCGAGCCTGCAATGCCAGTGGTTGCGGACCGTTGTCCTCGGCGCTGCTTGTCGCCGTGCTGCGGGCGCCGTCTGCACCTGGTCTGTCCATCGATTCGTCAAACGTTGGAAGCGGTCAAGGGTTCAGGGTCTACTGGGGAGCCGTTGCCACTGCGAGTTCCTATCGGCTGGAGGAGCAATTTGCAGCAGGGCAGTGGACGCAGGTTCTGGACTCGGCCGAGACCCAGTTCGCTGCGGGTGCTCGCGGCGCGGGTGGCTACGGCTACCGTGCCCGTGCATGTAATGCCGCCGGGTGCAGCGGGTACTCCGCTGTGGCTACCTTCACGCTGGTCCTGCGCCCGGTGCCTGATGTGCCGGGGAACCTCAACGTCGCCGAAATGCGGAGTTCCTGTGAAATGGCCTGGGGAGCTTCCGCACGCGCTGAGCGGTATGAACTGAGCAATGACGGTGGCGTGGTTTACCAGGGGGCCAATACGTCCTTCTCACAGGCAAATCCGCGTCGATGCGTTTCACCGTATCGCGTCCGTGCCTGCAACAGTACTGGCTGTTCTGAGTGGTCGCTACCTGTCTATCATGGTGGAGGGGCTATGCTGTTGCGGAGCCGATGATCAGCAGGCCGGCAATCCATTGCGCACCGACTGCCGCAGGACGGTTTTCAACCGCGCCGCGTCGGTCCTGCGCGGGTCGCTCAGGTAGATCTCATGATGGGGGCCGGCAAAGGTGTAACCCAGTGCGGGCATCAGCTCGCCGTGCAGATGGGCCAGGATCGGGCCCTCGTCATCGTAGGCACCCACATGCAAGGTCTGCAGGCAGAGGCCTTCTTCAAGAATTTCATGGCGAAGGCTGGCCGGGACCTCGCCCAGTTTCTTCGCCGCATTGGCGATGGCAGCCTCCCACTGCTCTGGACTGATCCCGTTCGGCGTACGGATCATCACCGTCCACCTCCACTCATCCTTGCGGCGTGCGACAAAGCTCGACGGATCCCCGGCGCTCCACAGCGCTTCCAGCGGTGGCACCACGTAGTCCTGGCCCATGGCCTTCAGCGCGAACTTCAGTGCATAGCTCACCGAGTACAGCCACTGCACGGCCTGCAGGTAGGCGGGGGCGGTATTCGGATCACCGTGGCCGTCGACCATCACGTAGGGCAGGGGCGGTACGTCCACAGTCACGAACCGGCCCACCGGGGGCTGGTACAACGCGCGATCGCGCTTCTTGAAGTCGATCTTGTCCACGGACCCTCCTCCTGCGCCGAGCATCCCACGCCGGGCACCCATCAGCACGCCTGAACAGGTTCAGATGACTTTGCCGAACGAGGGCGGACCGCCGGCCAGCACCTGATGCTAGGATGCCGCCCCCGGGCGTTCTGCCCGCCGCGCCTGCGCGGTGCGACAACGTGTCGCAGCCAGAATCGGGCCTTTCCTGCGCTCGATCATTGTCAATGCCTTTCTTAAATGGTGGGTGACGGCCTAAAATTGAAAGGCTGACTCGACCCCACCTCCCTGCCTGTCTTCCGGACCGGTGGGACCGGCTTTGGCCGGAACAGGCAGGACGGGGAACGGCATTCCCTCGCAATTGGATCGACCGATGATTCCGTTGAAAACCCTTGGGCGCTGGTTGCGCCCGGGCCTGCTGCTGTCGTTGCTGGTGATGCTCACCGGTTGCGATGCGGTGGCCATCCTCAGTCCGAAGGGCCAGATCGGCCAGGATGAGAAGACCCTGCTGATCACGGCCACCGTGCTCATGCTGCTGGTCGTCATCCCGGTCATCATCATGACCCTGACCTTCGCGTGGAAGTATCGCGCCTCCAACACCAAGGCCCGCTACGAGCCGAAGTGGTCCCACTCGACGGCGATCGAGGTGGTGGTGTGGTCCATTCCCTGCATGATCGTGCTGGTGCTGGCGGTCCTGACCTGGCGCTCGTCGCACGCACTGGACCCGTATCGTCCGCTGGATTCGGACGTCAAGCCGGTCACCATCGAGGCGATCTCGCTGGACTGGAAGTGGCTGTTCATCTATCCGGAAGAGAAGGTGGCGGTCGTCAACGAAATCAAGTTCCCGGTCAACACGCCGCTGAACTTCAAGATCACGTCCGATTCGGTGATGAATGCGTTCTTCATCCCGCACCTGGGCAGCATGATCTACTCGATGGCTGCGATGGAGACCAAGCTCCACCTGATCGCCAACGAGACCGGTGAATTCCCGGGCATGTCCTCGCACTACAGTGGTGCCGGCTTCGCCAAGATGCACTTCACCGCCTACTCGGTTACCGATGCCGAATACCGCCAGTGGCTGGACCAGGTCCGTGCCGGTGAGCAGACCCTGGACAAGGCCTCGTTCAAGGCCCTGGGTGAAGCACGCAATGCCGAGTGGTACCCGGTCACCTACTTCGGCAAGACTGAAGAAGGCCTGTTCGACTGGGTCATCGCCAAGCACATGGGCGACAACAAGCATTACGGCATGAAGCACGAGCACAAGGCCCCGGCCGACGGTGCCGCTGCTGAAGGTCACGATGCCCATGCAGGTCACGAGGGCCATGAAGGCCACACCGACGCTGCCGCCGCTCCGGCCGAACACGCCGGACACACTGCTGACGAGCACGCCGCCGCCGGTCACGCCGGCCACGCGGGCTCGGGAGAATGAACATGTTGGGTAAACTCTCAATTGAGTCGATCCCCCACGATCCGATCGTGCTGACCACCCTGGTCGGCGCGGTGCTGGGTGGCCTGGGCGTCATGGCCCTGATCACCAAGTTCAAGCTGTGGGGCTATCTGTGGAAGGAGTGGTTCACCTCGGTGGATCACAAGAAGATCGGCGTGATGTACCTCATCGTCGCCTTCGTCATGCTGCTGCGCGGTTTCTCCGACGCCATCATGATGCGTACCCAGCAGGCGCTCGCCGTCGGCGGGTCCGAGGGGTACCTGCCGCCGCACCACTACGACCAGATCTTCACCGCCCACGGCGTGATCATGATCTTCTTCGTGGCGATGCCGCTGATCACCGGCCTGATGAACCTGGCCGTGCCGCTGCAGATCGGTGCACGCGACGTCGCGTTCCCGTTCGTCAACTCGCTCAGCTTCTGGCTGTTCGTGTCCGGTGCGGTGCTGATCATGCTGTCGCTGTGGATCGGTGAGTTCGCTGCCACCGGCTGGCTGGCGTTCCCGCCACTGTCGGGCATCGAATACAGTCCAAGCGTCGGCATGGACTACTACATCTGGGGTCTACAGGTGGCGGGCCTGGGTACCACGCTCAGTGGTATCAACTTCTTCATCACCATCCTCAAGATGCGCACCCCGAGCATGAAGCTGATGCAGATGCCGGTGTTCACCTGGACCGCCCTGGTGACCAACGTGCTGATCGTCGCTGCCTTCCCGGTGCTGACCATCACCCTGGTGCTGCTGACCCTGGACCGTTACCTGGGTACGCACTTCTTCACCAATGACGGTGGCGGCAACGCCATGCTGTACATCAACCTGATCTGGATCTGGGGCCACCCGGAGGTGTACATCCTGGTCCTGCCGGCGTTCGGTGTGTTCTCCGAAGTCATCGCGACCTTCTCGCGCAAGGCGCTGTTCGGCTACAAGGGCATGGTCTACGCCACCGCCTGCATCGGCGTGCTGTCGTTCATCGTGTGGCTGCACCACTTCTTCACCATGGGCTCGGGTGCCAACGTCAATGCCTTCTTCGGCATCACGACGATGATCATCTCGATCCCGACCGGCGTGAAGATCTTCAACTGGCTGTTCACCATGTTCCGCGGCCGCGTGCAGTTCACCACGCCCGTGCTGTGGACCATCGGCTTCATGGTCACCTTCACCATCGGCGGCATGACCGGCGTGATGCTGGCGATCCCGGCCATCGACTTCGTGCTGCACAACAGCCTGTTCCTGATCGCCCACTTCCACAACGTCATCATCGGCGGCGTGGTGTTCGGCATGTTCGCCGGCATCACCTACTGGTGGCCGAAGATGTTCGGCTTCCGCCTCAATGAGTTCTGGGGCAAGTGCGCGTTCTGGTGCTGGTTCATCGGCTTCTACGTGACCTTCATGCCGATGTACGTGCTGGGCTTCATGGGCATGACCCGTCGTCTGCAGAGCACCGTCAACCCGGCCTACGAGCCGCTGCTGCTGGTGGCCGCTGCAGGTGCCTTCATCGTGGGTGCCGGCATCCTGTGCCAGATCATCCAGGTGGCCGTGTCGATCCGCGACCGCAAGAAGACTGCCGACCTGACCGGCGACCCGTGGGATGCCCGTACGCTGGAGTGGGAAACCTCTTCGCCGCCGGCCTTCTACAACTTCGGCACCCTGCCGGAAGTCACCGAGCTGGACGATTTCTGGGAGCGCAAGCAGCGTGGTGAAGCCTGGCCGAAGCCGGCCAAGTACACCGACATCCACATGCCGCGCAACACCGGCACGGGCGTTGTCATCGGTGCCTTCAGCCTGGTGTTCGGCTTCGCGATGATCTGGCACATCTGGTGGCTGGCCATCGTCGGCTTCGTCGGCATGATCGCCACGTTCATCTACCGCACCTTCGACCAGGACGTGGACTACTGGGTCCCGGCCGCCGAGGTGGAACGCATCGAGAACGAACACCGCAAGCACCTGGAAAACCAGGGCCTGGTGAAGTCGGAGCTGAAGGCATGAGCACCAATACCTCGACCCTGAGCCACGGGCACGCCGCGCATGCGGCGGCCCATGGCCATGACGACCACGAGCACCACGACACCGGCGGCAACACCGTCTTCGGTTTCTGGGTGTACCTGATGAGCGACTGCCTCATCTTCGCCTCGCTGTTCGCCACCTACGTGGTGCTGTCCGGCGGTACTGATGGTGGTCCCACCGCGAAGGACCTGTTCGAGCTGCCGTTCGTGGCGTGGGAAACCGCGCTGCTGCTGACCTCGTCGCTGACCTTCGGCCTGGGCATGATCGCCATGCACCGCAAGCAGATGGGCCAGATGTACCTGTGGCTGGGCATCACCTGGCTGCTGGGCTTCGGCTTCATGTGCATGGAAGTGTGGGAGTTCCAGCACCTGATCCATCAGGGCTACGGTCCGGACCGCAGTGCCTTCCTGTCGGCGTTCTTCGCCCTGGTCGGTACCCACGGCCTGCACGTCAGCGCCGGCCTGCTGTGGCTGTTGGTGATGTTCGTGCAGCTGAAGAAGTACGGCCTGACCCCGACCAACAAGACCCGCATGGCGTGCCTGAGCCTGTTCTGGCACTTCCTGGACCTGATCTGGATCGGCGTGTTCTCCGTCGTCTACCTCAATGGAGCGCTGTAATGGCACATGACAACCATGCACACGACCACGCAGCCGGCGGCGAGAGCCACGGCAGCGTCAAGTCCTACCTGATCGGCTTCGTGCTGGCGGTGGTGCTGACCGTCATCCCGTTCTGGATGGTGATGTCGGGCGACTTCTCGCGCACCGTCAACGGTGTGGTGATCGCGGTCACCGCGGTGCTGCAGATGCTGGTCCACCTGGTGTTCTTCCTGCACCTGGACCGCTCTTCGGAAAGCCGCTGGAACGTCAACGCTGCAGCCTTCACCGTCGTGGTGATCGGCATCATCGTGATCGGCACCCTGTGGGTCATGCACAACATGAACGTGCACATGATGCACTGACGTCCACGCGACGTTGCCACGCAGAAAGGCCGCCCTCGGGCGGCCTTTTTGTTGGCAGGTGGATGGGGTCGGATCCCTGGCCGCAGGCCAGGGCTCTGACCCCGGGGGCCGGTAGATCCAGGCCACGCGTGGATGGGGTTGCGTGGATGGAGTCAGAGCCCTTGCCCGCGGCAAGGGATCCGACCCCGAAACCGGGGCCTCACCCCACCCGGCGCAGGAACTCCTCGGGCTCCATCGGCCGCCCCAGGTGATAACCCTGCAGCTGGTCGCAGCCCAGCTCGCTCAGGTATTCGCGCTGTGCCTGCGTCTCCACGCCTTCGGCCACCACCTGCAGCTGCAGGGTGCGGCCCAGCGCGATGATCGATGAAACGATGGCGGCGTCTTCGTCATTGCGTTCCAGGTCGTGTACGAACGCACGGTCGATCTTCAGTTCGGTGGCGGGCATGCGCTTGAGATACAGCAGGCTGGAATAGCCGGTGCCGAAATCATCGATGGCGATGTGCACCCCCATCGCGGTCAGGTCGTTGAGGATCGCCAGGCTGGCATCGACGTCCTTCATCGCCGTGGTCTCGGTGATCTCCAGGGTCAGCCGCGAGGGGTCGATCCGGTGCCGTTGCAGCACCTCGCGCACACTGTCCAGCAGCGCCGGCGAGGCGAACTGCAACGGTGACAGGTTGACCGCCATCGACCATTCGCTGTGCCCTGCGTCGTGCCAGGCACGCAGCTGTGCACAGGCACGGTCCAGTACCCAGTCACCGATGGGCAGGATCAGGCCGCTGCGTTCGGCGATGGGAATGAACACATCCGGCGCCAGCAGGCCCAGCTCCGGATGCTGCCAGCGCAGCAGCGCTTCGGCGCCGGTGGCCGGTGCGCCGGCGGCAGGGAACTTGGGCTGGTAGTGCAGCACCAGCTCGTCGCGGGCGATGGCCTTGCGCAGGTCCTGCAGCAGGCGCAGCTGGCGGTTGGCGCTGAGCTGCATCGAGGGGGTGAAGAAGGTATAGCCGTTCCGGCCGGTTTCCTTGGTGTGGTACATCGCCGCATCGGCGTGCGCCATCAGCTCGCGCTCGTTGCTGGCGTCATCCGGGTACAGGGCGATGCCCAGGCTGGCACTGACCTGCAGCTCGGCCGCATCCAGCGTGAACGATTCGCCGGCAGCGGCGATGATGCGCTCGGCCACCACCACCGCATCGTCGGGAATATCGATGGCCAGCACGATCACGAACTCGTCGCCGCCGAGACGGGCAAACGTATCCTGTGGCCGCAGCAGGCCGCCGATGCGCTGCGCCACCGCCACCAGCAGACGGTCGCCGAGCTGGTGGCCATAGGCATCATTGACCGCCTTGAAGCCGTCCAGGTCGCAGAACATCACCGCCACGGCGCGGCCACGGCGGCGCGCCTTCTCGATGGCCTGCTCGATGCGGTCCTGCAGCAGCATGCGGTTGGGCAGCTGGGTCAGCGGGTCATGCAGGGCGGCCTGGATCAGCTTGTCGTTGGCGTGCGCCAGCGAATCGGCCAGCAGCCCGGTGCGAACGCGCATCTGCCGGTCGAACAGCGAGGCCACCAGGGCGATGCCCAGCGTGGCCACGGTGGTGACGATCACCAGCACCGCCAGCCAACGCGTGTCGATGCCGCCGCTGCCGACCGCACCGCAGATGCTGCCTTCGGGGAAGCGTGCGGCGGCCATGCCGGTGTAGTGCATGCCGACGATGGCCAGGCCCATCACCAGGGAGGCCAGTGCGCGCAGGCGCATGGTGTTGCGCTGCTCGGCACGCAGGCGGAAGGCGATCCACAGCGCCGCGCCGGCGGCACCGATGGCGACCGCGATGGAGGCGGCGAACCATCCAGGGTGATAGTCGATGCCCGGCTGCATGCGCATCGCCGCCATGCCGAGGTAGTGCATGGTGGCAATGCCCAGGCCCATCAGCACGGCACCGGCCAGCAATCGTCGCCACGGCAGGCTGGGCCGCGACACCAGCCACAGTGCATAGGCCGAGGCGCCGATCGAGACTGCCAGTGAGTACAGGGTGATGCCCAGGTCGTAGCCGACCGGGATCGGCAGGTCGAAGGCGAGCATGCCGATGAAGTGCATCGACCAGATGCCCAGGCCCATCGCCGCCGCGCCACCGGCCAGCCACCAGCGGGCCACGCGGCCTTCGGCCGTGGCCAGGCGGCCGGCCATGTCCAGCGCCGTGTACGAGGCAAGAATGGCCACCAGCAGGGAGATGGCGACCAGGCTCTGACTGTAACTGCCAGTCATGTTGAATCCAGAGGGGGAGGGAGGGGCGCCCGCAAGGCGCACGCCCGCGACAGCTATCGGCGCGGGTGGGCGGGACTTGAGCGGTCGCAGCACCTGCGACCCGGCTCGGCTATCCTGCCACGCCTGTTCCCGTTGCTGGAAATCATCCGATGGCAAAAGCCCGCACCGCCTACGTCTGCAATGAATGCGGCGCCGAATTCAGCAAGTGGCAGGGCCAGTGCACCGAGTGCAACGCCTGGAACTCGCTGTCGGAAATCGTGCTGGAGAGCGCGGCGGCGGCCAAGGCGCCGGCCTCGCGCCGGGCCGGCTGGGCCGGCAAGATCGACCCGCCGAAGATCACCGCTCTGAAGGACGTGGAGCAGACCGAGCATCGCCGTGTCTCGACCGGCATCGGCGAGTTCGATCGCGTGCTGGGCGGTGGCCTGGTCGAGGGTGCGGTGGTACTGGTCGGTGGTGACCCGGGCATCGGCAAGTCGACGCTGCTGCTGCAGGCGGTGGCGAAGATGGCGGCCGAGCTGCCGGTGCTGTACGTCACGGGCGAGGAGTCGCTGGCCCAGGTGGCCGGGCGCGCGCACCGGCTGGAATTGCCGCTGGACGGTGTCAACGCGCTGGCCGAGACCGGCGTCGAGTCGATCCTGCAGCATGCGTCCAAGGCCGGCCCGCGGCTGATCGTGGCCGACTCCGTGCAGACCCTGTGGACCGAGAGCCTGACCGCCGCGCCCGGCTCGGTCAGCCAGGTGCGCGAGAGCGCGGCGCGGCTGGTGCGTTTCGCCAAGGAGACCGGCACCGCCGTGTTCCTGGTCGGCCACGTGACCAAGGAGGGCGGTATCGCCGGCCCGCGCGTGCTCGAACACATGGTCGATGCGGTGCTGTACTTCGAAGGCGAGAGTGGCAGCCGCTTCCGCCTGTTGCGCGCGTTCAAGAACCGCTTCGGTGCGGTCAACGAGCTGGGCGTGTTCGCGATGGGCGACAAGGGTCTGAAGGAAGTCTCCAATCCGTCGGCGATCTTCCTGTCCGGCGGCAGCACCCACCAGCCGGGCAGCTGCGTGATGGTCACCCGCGAGGGTACCCGGCCGCTGCTGGTGGAAGTGCAGGCGCTGGTGGATGCGTCGCCGCTGTCGAACCCGCGCCGTGTCGCGGTCGGCCTGGAGCAGAACCGGCTGGCGATGCTGCTGGCGGTGCTGCATCGCCATGGCGGCGTGCTGGTCGGCGACCAGGACGTGTTCGTCAATGTCGTCGGCGGCATCCGCGTGCAGGAGACCGCTGCCGACCTGCCGGTGTTGCTGGCGGTGCTGTCCTCGCTGCAGGACCGGCCGCTGGCGGAAAAGACGATTGCGTTTGGCGAGGTTGGCCTGTCCGGCGAGATCCGACCGGTGCCCAATGGCGAAGACCGCTTGCGCGAAGCTGCCACCCATGGCTTCAAGCGCGCCATCGTGCCCAAGGCCAATGCGCCGAAGGGCGGTTCGGTGAAGGGTATGGAAGTGATCGCGGTGGAGCGCCTGTCCGAGGCCATCGACGCGGCGTGATCGCGCCGGGCATGGCCCGGCGTCACCACCGCGCACGTGGAATACGGCGGCCGACACGGCAACGGTCAGCCTCCCTGTGCTAGTTTTTCCCGCTCGACGAAGGCGCCCTCTGGCGCCTTTCCGTGCCCAGGAGTAAACGATTACATGCAGGACACCGCGCTCACCGCCCCCAACGCCGAAATCCGTCGCGCCGGGGTCGATCTCAATGGACTGATGACGGTGCTGGGCAAGCACCTGTATTCCACCCCGGTGGTGGCACTGCGTGAGCTGGTGCAGAACGCGCACGACTCGATCATTCGCCGCCGCATCGAGCAGCCCGGCGTCGAGGTGCCCTCGCGCATCGCGGTACAGGTCGATGCCGGTGCCGGCGTGCTGCGCATCATCGATACCGGCGCCGGCCTGACCCGCCAGGAGATCCACGATTACCTGGCCACCGTCGGCGTCGGCTACACCCGTGGCCTGCGCCAGGGCGGCGAGGACGATGAGGGCCTGATCGGCATGTTCGGCCTCGGCTTCCTGTCGGCCTTCGTGCTGGCGCGCCGGGTCAGCGTTCGCACTACGTCGTACCAGACGCCGGAGCTGGGCCATCTGTACGTATCCAGCAACGCTGAGCAGTACACCGTCAGCGAAGTGCCGGCACGCGCGGTCGGCACCGAGGTGGAGCTGGAACTGCATCCGGATTTCCTGCCGCTGGCCAACGAAGCGCGCCTGCACGAGGTACTGGGCCGCTACTGCGCGCTGCTGTCCGAGCCGATCTTCATCGGTGCTGCAGGCGAGGCGCTGAACCCCGAGCCGCCGCCGTGGCGCGGCCAGGGCGATGTGGCCCTGCATCCGGTGCAGGCGCGTCGCCAGGCGCTGCAGTTCGCGACGCGCTTCGAGCACGACTTCGAGCCGATCGTCACCCTGCCGCTGCGTGCGGATGGCAACAGCGATGCCACCGGTCTGTTGTGGGTGCAGGACGGTGCCACCTACGGCACCAGCGACAACCGCAACCTGTCGGTGTTCGTGCGCGGCATGCTGCTGGACGACGATGCGCGTGACCTGCTGCCGCCGTGGGCGGGCTTCATCGGCGGGGTGATCGAATCCTCGCGGCTCACGCCCACCGCCAGCCGCGAAGACCTGCAGCGCGATGACCAGTACCGCGCCGTGCAGCATGCGTTGCTGGAGGCGCTGATCGACGGCCTGGCCGACGTCGCGCGGCAGCAGCCGGAAGCGTGGCGACGTGTATTGAGCCGCCACAACGAGGCGCTGCTGGGTGCGGCGCTGTGCGATGACCGCCTGTTCGACCTGTTGCTGGAACACGTGCGCGTGCCGACCTCGCAGGGTGACCTGCCGGCCAGTGCACTGCCCGCACGCGGTGCCGTGCATGTGATCCTCGACAACGGCGGCGGCTTCGAGGAAATGCTGTTCCGCGCGATGGGCGTGCCGGTCGCGCATGGCCATCGCTATGCGGTGGTGCCGTTCCTGCGGCGCTGGGCCCAGGCCAAGGGCCTGCGCCTGGTTGAACTGGGGACCGAACAGGGCAACCGTGCGCTGTTCCGCAGCGATGACAGCCTCGACGAGGTACAGCTGGCATGGCTGCGCGAGCAGCTGGGTGACGGCGAGCAGCTGCTGCCAGCACGCTTCAGTCCTGAGTCGCTGCCGGTGGTGGTGGTGCCCGACCGCGAGGCCGAGCTGAAGCAGCGCCTCGAAGACGATGAGAACGACAAGCGCGTTTCGATGGCGGCGCTGCGCCTGGCGCGTCAGTTCACCGCGCGCATCGAATCGCGCGCACCCTCGCGGCTGTACCTCAACCTCGACAACCCGGCGGTGCAGGCGCTGTTGCGCGCCCAGCGCGACGGCCACCCGCAGGCCGAAGCCGCAGCACGCCTGCTGCGCTCACTGAAGATCATCGTCGCCGCGCAAGGCCGTCCCCTGGCCCGCGCGACCGCCACGCCCGGCCCGGATCTCAACGGCGCCTTTACCGATATTGCCGGTGCCCTGCAGCAGATGCTGCGCTGAGCACCGCACCCTCTCATCCAGCCTTCGCTAGACAGGAGCACTTACCCCATGGACATCTGGAACTGGGTCGAAAAACTGCAGGGAGATCTGCGCCAGGCCGGCCAGGCGCAGAACGCGCACCTGCTGAACCGTCTCGCCGACGAGGTGAGCGAACTGCGTGTCGACCGCGTCGACGCGCTGCTGCCCGAAGCGCGAGCGCTGGGCAAGGCGCTGGACAACCCGTGGGTCGACGTCTACGTCGGCCACTGGGCGCTGCGCAACCGCGTCGGCAATCGCGTCGAAGGCGAGAGCGCGCTGGGTGAAGCCGTGGCGCTGTTCGAGCGCGCGCATCGTGAGGACACGCTGGAGTGCCCGCAGTCGATCTGCGTGACCCAGGACCTGGCCGCCTGCTACGGCAACATCGATGGCCCCGGCTGGGTGCCGGAGCGCATCGAGGTCTGCGACGAAACGCTGGGCCGCATCGATCCGAGCTGGGCCTGCTTCCAGTGCCTGAGCTGCGAAAAGGCCGATGCGCTGCTCGATGACGGCCGCGGCCAGGAGGCACTGGATTACCTGCAGGTGCAGTCGGATGCGATCGAGGCCTGCGGCAAGGAAGTGTTCGACAGCTTCCCGGAGATGCAGATCAAGATCCTGCTGGGCATGGGCCGCGCCGAAGAAGCGCTGGTGCTGATCGAGAAGCGCGAGGCCGAGGTCGCCGCGTCCGGAGAGTACGAACCGGCCAACTGCACGGTGCCGCGCCGCCTGTCCAAGGCGTGGGCGCTGGCCCAGTTGGGCCGCGATGAAGAGGCGCTGCAGCAGCTGGTACCGTGGAGCGAACTGACGCCTACCTACTGGCGGCTGTGGGCGAACACCGCCGCAGCGCTGTGCCGGCGCGATTCCGCACGCAATACCTGGGATCTGGGGACGCGCTTCAACACCATCATCGAGCACTTTGCCGAGGTTGGCTCGCACCGCCTGCTGATCGAAGTCGCTGCGCTGAGCCTGGAGTTGGCCCTGCAGCGTGGTGCACGCTGGGTGGCACAGCGCCAGCTGGAACTGGCACGGGCCCATCTGGCGCAGCTGCGCCAGGATCGTGGGGCGGCTGCGCTGGTGGCCGGCCTGGCCGCGCGCATCGATGCATTGCCGGACGTGGCACCGCTGCCGGTGCCGGCCGGCGAGCTGCTGGCATGGCTGGAGACGCAGGGCGAACAGAACCAGGTGCGTGACCCCGAGCGTGAGGCGCAATGGCTGCTGCAGGCGCATGCCGAGCTGCCGGATGATGAAGCACTGGCCGAGATGGCGGCCTCCGCGTTGGGCGCCTGCGGTGCGCAGGTGGAAGCGCGTGCGTTGCTGTGGCGCTTCGTGCGCGCACATGCGCAGGATGACGGTCCTGCGGCCTACACGCTGATGCGCTGGCTGACCGAGCAGGGCGACGATGCCGGCCTGCGCCAGTTGGCTGATCTCTATCGTGGCAGCGTGCCGGTGTTCGCGCACTGGTGCGAGGTGCAGCGTGCCCGTCGCGTGTCCGACTGGCCGGCACTGGAGCAGGCCGCGCAGGCGTTGCTGGCGGCGTCGCCGGGTTCGCACGGCGCGCGTGGCACGCTGGCGCGGATGTACATGGAAACCGGCCGCTTCAGCGAGGCACAGGCCTGCTATGCGCAGTTGGCTGAGCTGCTGGAAGAACCCAACGCCGCGCACTGGGATCACATGAGTGCGGCCAGCGCCGCATGCGACTGGGACGCGGTGCGCCGCTCGGCGGCAGCGATCGGCATGGAACTGTCCAGCCAGGAGGGCGTGGTCGAAGAGCCGTGGGGCTGGGTGATCATCCGTAGTGAAGAAGACGGGGAGCCGATGGAGTACTACGCCCGTCGCAGCGGCCCGGTGACCGCACGCATCGTCGAGAACGCGCCGGCCAACCGCGCCCAGCAGGTCGGTGACTGGGTGGTGTTCGATGCTGCCTTGGTACATCCGGCGCCGGAGGAGGAAGAGGCGCGTGAGCACTTCATCCCGACCTATGCGCAGGTGCATGTGCTGGAGCGTGGTGGTTTCGCCCGCAGTTGGTTGATCGACGGTGCGCATCCCGGCGAAGAGGCCTGGAACGACTTCGTGGAAGCGGCCGAAGCGCAGGGCTGGAAGGTGTGGTCGCACAGCCGTGCGGACTACACCGTGACCGATCCGGACATGGAGGAGGGCACGCTGCCGGGCCTGCTGTTCACGGTTGCCCAGCCGCAGGACCATGCGCCGTTGGCGCTGCACCGCTTCCTGCAGCAGGAGACCGCGAAATGGCTGTATCCGCATTGCTGGCTGCGATTGGCCGAGGCGTGTGACCAGGATCGCCAGCCGCACCTG
>NZ_JAOCFV010000071.1:0-22481 GCF_029842145.1 Stenotrophomonas sp. GD03794 | reverse complement strand
GGTCCTGCCAACCCACACCGCCCCGCCTCTGACAGGTTCCTGGTGACGGTGAAAACGGCTGGGCTTCTGATCTCATCAATTCCTTCGATATCTGACAGATGTTCATCCACGCATGGCGTGGATCTACTGCAGATCGCAGGAAACTGTCGAAGGCGGGGTGGGTCCGGTTGAGGGGGCGTGAGCGCCATGGATGGCGCGACCGAGCCTCCATGGACGGATTTACGGCGTCCCCCTCAACCGGACCCACCCCGCCATCCCACAGGAAGCCAGCTTTTGACGTTGCTGTGGCTTCTGCGGGTGCCGGGCGCCGCCCGGCCGAACTACAATCCCGCTCATGCTGAAATTCTCGACTACCTCCCGCCGGGGGCGCCGATGAGCGGCCGTGGCGGCAATGACGGCCAGGTCCGTATCATCGGCGGACGCTGGCGCAATACCCGCCTGCCGGTGCCGACCCTGCCGGGGCTTCGCCCCAGCAGCGACCGCGTACGCGAAACCCTGTTCAACTGGCTGATGCCCAGGCTCGGCGGGGCCCGGGTGCTGGATCTGTTCGCCGGCAGTGGCGCGCTGGGGCTGGAGGCGGTCTCGCGTGGTGCCGCCCACGCCACCCTGGTCGAGCGCGATGCCCAGCTGGGGCGTAATCTGACCGCCGCGGTGGCCAAGCTGCAGGCCAGCGACCAGATCAGCGTCGTGCAGGCCGATGCCCTGCGCTGGCTGCAGGGCGCGCCCGCGCAGCAGGCCGACCTAGTCTTCATCGACCCACCGTTCGCCGATGGCCTGTGGCAGGACGTGCTGGCCCAGCTGCCGCGGCACCTGGCCGCCGATGCCTGGCTGTACCTGGAATCGCCGGCCGGCCACGTGCCGGTGCTGCCGCCGGACTGGCTGCTGCACCGCGAGGGCGGCACCCGTGAGGTGCGCTTTGCCCTGTACCGCCGTGCCACTGCTACACTTTGACCTCATCTGAACATCTGCATCCGCCCATGACCGTGGCCAACCGCCGCATCGCCGTCTATCCCGGCACGTTCGACCCGATCACCAACGGTCACATCGACCTGGTGAGCCGCGCCGCGCCGCTGTTCGAAAAGGTCGTGGTCGGCGTGGCGCAGAGCCCGTCCAAGGGCCCGGCGCTGCCGCTGGAGCAGCGCGTGCAGCTGGCGCGTGGCGCGCTGGCGCACCACGGCAATGTCGAGGTCATCGGCTTCGATACCCTGCTGGCGCATTTCGTACGCTCGGTCCAGGGCGGGGTGCTGCTGCGCGGCCTGCGCGCGGTGTCCGATTTCGAGTACGAATTCCAGATGGCCAGCATGAACCGTCACCTGATCCCCGAGGTCGAGACCCTGTTCCTGACCCCGGCCGAGCAGCACAGCTTCATTTCGTCCTCGCTGGTCCGCGAGATCGCACGCCTGGGCGGCGACGTGTCCGGTTTCGTGCCGGCCGCGGTGCTCGAAGCCCTGCGCAAGGTCCGCGAAGCGAAGTCGGCACAGTCGTAAGCCCCGCTGTACCCGCACCCCATTACGTACAACACCACGCACCATTCCGGGAGGAAACCCATGAACACCACCATGCGCGCGATGCTGATCGCTTCGTTGGCCCTGGCCTTCACCGCCTGCAAGAAGGAAGAGGCCGCTCCGGTCGACGAGGCCAAGCAGGCCCTGGTCGCTCCGTCCAAGGACGACGATGCAGGCTGGAAGAAGTACCTGCAGGAAGTGGCGATCCAGAACATGGGCAACATCACCAACAGCCCGTTCCTGTACTACCTCTCGCCCGAATCGGACCCGGACTTCCAGGCCAAGTACGAGCGCCAGACCGAGAGTGCGACCCAGGCCGTGGCCCGTGGCGTGCAGCCGGGCAACATGCTGGCCTTCGGTTCGTCGGCCTCGGGCAAGATGGCTGACATGATCCAGGCCGTGTTCAAGGACGTGTCGCCGGATTCGATGAAGGGCGTGCGCGTCGTCTTCATCGGCCAGTCGGCCGACAACGCCCGTGTGCAGGCTGCGATCCAGCCGACCGGTGCCGAGTACATTTTCGTCGAAGCCAAGTAATACCGAGCCATGGCGGCCATGCTGCGGCATGGCCCGGGCGGCGTCCTGCAAGGGCGCCGCTGATGACCTGACCGGCCCGCGCGCCCGCGCTGGCCGGTCCTTTGTCCCAGGGCGCGGGCGAGGAGTATCGCCGTGTCGCTGAAAATCAACGAGCTCTGCGTCAACTGCGACGTATGCGAGCCGGCCTGCCCGAACCAGGCCATTGCGATGGGTGAAACCATCTACGTGATCGACCCTGCGCGCTGCACCGAATGCGTGGGTCATTTCGACGAGCCACAGTGCGTGGTCGTCTGCCCGGTCGAGTGCATCGACCCGGACCCGGAGATCGTGGAAACGGAAGACCAGCTGCTGGCCAAGCTGCGCCAGCTGCAGCACGATCACCCCGAACTCTATGCGGAGCCCCCATCCGAATGAAGACGTTGATCGTCCGCCGCCTGTTGCTGCTCGGCCTGCTGCTGAGTCCAATTGCCTGGGCCGACAGCCCGGCCCGTGCCGAGCGCCCCGATGGCGCGGCCATTGCCAGCGGCCACGCGCTGGCCACCCAGGCCGGCATCGACATCCTGGCGCAGGGCGGCAACGCCTTCGACGCCGCGGTGGCGGTATCGTCCACGCTGGCGGTGGTCGAGCCGATCAGTTCCGGCCTGGGCGGTGGCGGCTTCTTCCTGCTGCATGATGCGGCCACCGGCAAGGACGTGATGCTGGACGCGCGCGAGACCGCGCCGGCTGCAGCAACCCCGCAGGCCTTCCTCGACAAGCAGGGCAACCTCGACCGTGACCGCTCGGTCAACGGCGCGTGGTCGGCTGGCATTCCGGGCCTGCCCGCAGCTCTGGTCGAACTGTCGGCCAAGCATGGCAAGCTGCCGCTGTCGGCGTCGCTGCAGCCGGCGATCCGCATCGCGCGCGAAGGTTTCCCGGTGTACGACCGCATGGCCAAGGGCTATGCCTCTCGCCGAGAGGTGATGGAGCGCTATCCCGGCACGCGCGAGGTCTACCTGCGCAATGGCAAGCCGATCGCCACCGGCGACCTGTTCAAGCAGCCGGAGCTGGCACAGACGCTGGAGCGCTTGGCCGCGGGTGGCTTCGATGGCTTCTACAAGGGCCAGACCGGAACGCTGTTGCTGGCCGGCGTGAAGCAGGCCGGCGGCAAGTGGACCGCCGAAGAGCTGGCCGGCTACCGCGTGAAGCAGCGTGAACCGATCGTGTTCAACTACAACGGCTGGAAGATCACCACCGCACCGCCGCCGTCGTCCGGTGGCATCGCGCTGGCCAGCATGCTGCAGATCCTGGAAGGCTGGGACATCAGGAAAATGGACCCGGCGCACCGCACCCATCTGGTGGTGGAATCGATGCGCCGCGCCTACCGTGACCGCACCTTCTTCCTTGGCGATCCGGACTTCGTGCAGATCCCGCAGAAGGTGCTGACCAGCAAGGACTATGCACAAGGCCTGCGGGCGACCATCCATCCGGAGAAGGCCACGCCCAGCGACCTGCTGTCGGGCAACCCGACGCCGCTGGAAGATGACGAGACCACGCACTTCTCGATCATCGATCGCGACGGCAACCGCGTCGGCGCCACCCAGACCGTCAACCTGCTGTACGGCTCGGGGCTGATTCCCAAGGGCACCGGCGTGCTGCTGAACAACGAGATGGACGACTTTGCGCTGAAGCCGGGTACGCCCAATGCGTTCGGCGTGATGGGCTATGAGGCCAATGCGCCGAAGGCGGGCAAGCGCATGCTCAGCTCGATGACGCCGACCTTCATGGAGAACGCCGACAAGGTGGTGGTGCTGGGCACCCCGGGCGGCAGCCGCATCATCACCATGGTGCTGCTGGGCATCCTCGGCTACGACGACGGCCTGGATGCGCAGCAGGTTGCCGCGCTGCCGCGCTACCACCACCAGTGGCTGCCGGACCTGATCGAAGCCGAGGACGATGCGTTCGACGCGGCGACGGTGAAGCAGCTGCAGGCGATGGGTCACAAGATCGACCTGCCCGGCGATGTCGCCGCAGGCGGCCGTGGGTCCAGCCACGTGTGGGGCAACCTGCAGACCGTGGAATGGGACCGCAAGACGAACACGCTGTTCGGCGGCAGCGATCCCCGGAACCCGGTGGGCAGCGCCCAGGTCGTACCAGCACGCTGATACGGTAGCGCCGGCCGCTGGCCGGCAATCTGGCAGATCCCTGAAACCCCGCCTTTGCCGGCGGGATTTTCAGTTTCCTTTCTAGCGATTATTTAACGAGCCGGCGCCGATAATCGACACATGAAACTCTGGTCTATTCGTGGAAACTCGCAGCGCCTTGATGGCGGCGCGATGTTCGGCAACGCGCCGCGTGCGTTGTGGGAAAAATGGGCGGCACCTGACGAGCTCAATCGCATCGAGCTGGCCTGCCGTGCGTTGCTTGCCAGCCCGCTGGAAGGCAAGACGGTGCTGTTTGAAACCGGCATCGGTGCATTCTTCGATCCGCGCATGCGTGAGCGCTATGGCGTGCAGGAAAGCCAGCACGTGCTGATCGATTCGTTGCGCGAAGCCGGCTTCGAGCATGAAGACATTGACGTGGTGGTACTCAGCCACCTGCACTTCGATCATGCCGGTGGACTGCTGGCGGCGTGGAGCGAAGGACGCGAGCCGGAACTGCTGTTCCCCAATGCGACCTATGTGGTTGGTGCACAGCACTGGCAGCGCGCCCTGCAGCCGCACCCGCGCGATCGGGCCAGCTTCATTCCGGAGCTGCCTGGGCTGCTACAGGCCAGTGGTCGCCTGGAAGTGGTGGACGGGGAGTACTCGAAGGCGCTCGGCCGCAGCGTGCGCTTCAGCTACAGCGACGGGCATACGCCAGGGTTGATGTTGGCCGAGATCGTCGGTCACGCGCATGCCGGCGAGGGGGCGCATGGTGGCGTGGTGTTCTGTGCCGATCTGATTCCCGGGCGTTCATGGGTGCACGTGCCGATCACCATGGGCTACGACCGCAACGCCGAGCTGCTGATCGACGAGAAGCGGCAGTTCCTTGAAGACAAGCTGGCGCGCAACGTGCGGTTGTTCTTCACCCACGATCCGCAGGTGGCGCTGGCGCAGCTGGGCCGTGACGACAAGGGGCGTTTCGTGACCCTGCACGAACAGGGCGAGCTGAAGGCGCGCGCCCTCGGTTGATGAAAAGGCCGGGCAATGCCCGGCCTTCGTGTGCGGGTAGATCCACGCCATGCGTGGATGGCGTTCTACCCGGACGTGATTGCTACGACGCCTTCAGGCAGCTGCTCATGAAGGTCTTGCGCGCATCACCGGCCAGCTTCTTGGCGCCGGCGTCGGCGTTGCACTTGCGCATGCGTTCCTGCTGTGCATTGACCGGCTTGGCGTCGGCGGCATGGCCACTGAGGCAGGAGCTCTGCGCGGTCTTGTAGGCATCGCCCTTCAATCCCTTGTTCTTGGCCGAGCATTCGGCCATGCGCTGCTGCTGCGGTGTGGTGGCGTTGGCCGCCAGGGGCAGGCTGACCAGCAGGACGGCGGCCAGCAGGAAAGAGGCTTTCATCGGTGTGCTCCAAGCGGTGGCGGGTGCGCGGAGCATTCGCTTCCACACGGCAAGGCCACGTGAAGAATCGCGGTTCGGCCATGACCGCTTGCATCGGCATTCAGATCGGCGTATTACTTAGCCATATGGGTAAGTATGATCCCGCCATCCAGGAAATCTTCCACGCGTTGGCCGACCCGACCCGTTGCGCGATCGTGGCCGCGCTGGGGCAGGGGCCGCGCACGGTGTCGATGCTGGCCGAGCCGTTCGAGATGGCCTTGCCCTCGCTGATGAAACATCTGGCTGTGCTGGAACGCAGCGGCGTGGTGCGCAGCCACAAGCAGGGGCGCATACGCACCTGCGAACTGGTGCCGGCGCGGCTGGGCCAGGCCGAGCAATGGCTGGCCGAACAGCGTGCCATGTGGGAGGCGCGCGCCGACCGCATGGTCGATTTCGTCGAATCCCTTCACCGACAGGAGCAGGCCCATGGCCGCAGACGCAGGTAACAACCCCGACACTGATCTGGTCATCAGCCGTGTGCTCAACGCACCGCGCGCCGCCTTGTGGCGTGCGTGGACCGACCCGGAACTGCTGCGCCAGTGGTGGTGCCCGAAGCCCTGGACCACCGAGGTGCGTGCATTCGACCTGCGCCCCGGCGGGGCCTTCCACACCTTCATGCAGGGCCCTGATGGCGGCAGCAGTGACAATCCGGGCAGCTTCCTGGAGATCGTGCCGCAGCAGCGCCTGGTGTTCACCTCGATGCTGGGGCCAGGCTGGCGACCGCAGTCACCGTGGCTGGGCTTCACCGCCGTCATCACCATGGAGGACGAGGGGCCGGGCTGCCGCTACACCGCGCGGGTGATGCATCCGGACAAGGCCCTGCGTGACCAGCATGAGCAGCTGGGCTTCTTCGACGGCTGGAACACCGTCATCGGCCAGCTGGAAGCCTTCGCAGCCGGCCTGTAGGCCGGCATCCGGGATGGGGTCAGAGCCCTTTCTGCGAAAGGGATCCGACCCCCGCGGTGTTGGGGTCAGATCCCTTTCGGCACGAAAGGGCTCTGACCCCGGTTCGGCGGTTCAGCCGACGCGGGTACCGAAGATGCGGTCGCCGGCATCGCCCAGGCCCGGCAGGATGTAACCCTTGTCGTTGAGCTGGGCATCGATGGCCGCGGTGTAGATCTCCACGTCCGGGTGCACAGCCTTGACCGCTTCGATGCCTTCCGGCGCGGCCACCAGGAAGATGCCCTTGATGCGGCGGGCACCGGCCCGCTTGAGCATGTCGATGGTGGCGATCAGGGTGCCGCCGGTGGCCAGCATCGGGTCCAGGATCAGCGCGTCGCGCTCTTCCAGGCGGCCGGTCAGGCGCTCGAAGTAGGGCACTGGCTGCAGGGTTTCCTCATCACGCTGCAGGCCGACCACGCTGACGCGTGCTGCCGGGATCAGCGACAGCACGCCGCTGAGCATGCCCAGGCCGGCGCGCAGGATCGGCACCACGGTGATCTTGGCACCGGCGATGCGCTGCACGGTGACCGGGCCGGCCCAGCCGGGCAGGGTGTGCGGCTCGGTGTCCAGGTCGGCAGTGGCCTCGTAGGCCAGCAGGGTGCCGAGCTCGTTGGCCAGTTCGCGGAAATCCTTGGTGCTGAGCGCGGCATTGCGCATCAGGCCGATCTTGTGCTGCACCAACGGGTGGCGCACTTCGACGATCTTCATGGTCGGGAAGGGGAAAAGGAGAGAGGGCGCCATTTTGCCGGATCGGCGGGCCGAACCCCAAACCGGGCCGTGGCCCTGGTACGCGAAATGTGCAGATGCATGTCATTGCCATGCAACCTTGCGGACATACCGTGCAGACCCATTCTTAACAGGAATGGGGATTCCCAGTGCATATCAAGACTCCGTTGGCCGTTGCCATCACCCTGACCCTGGCGATGGGGGCCGCAGCACCGCTGCAGGCCGCCGGGCAGCAGGCGATTGCCGCCACCGGCGCCGTGGCCGCCGATGCGGTCGATCTGGACCGCATCGAAGTGCGCGCCCAGCTCGAGGCGCAGATCCGTGCGGTCGACCTCAAGCGCAGCAGCAACGCGATCGAAGACGCGGTGTCGTCCGATGCCCTGGGCCAGTACCCGGACAAGAACGTGGCCGAGTCACTGCAGCGCCTGCCGGGCATCAGTGTGACCCGCGACCAGGGCGAAGGCCGCTACGTGGTCGTGCGCGGACTGGATGCCAACCTCAACAGCGTCAGCGTCGACGGCATCGCCATCGGCACCCCGGACAACTCCAGCCGCGCCGCACCGATGGACGTGATCCCGTCCGATTCGACCGAGCGCCTGCGCGTGGTCAAATCGCCGACCCCGGACATGCCGGGTGATGCCATCGGTGGCGCGATCCTGGTCGAGACCGCTTCGGCGTTCGATCGTGATGGCCGCAGCCTGCGCGCCAAGATCGAAGGCAGCCACCAGCAGCTTTCGGGCGAGACCAGCCCGAAGGCCGCCTTCAACTACAGCGAAGTGTTCAACAACACCTTCGGCATCGCCGCCGGCGTGAACTACCAGAAGCGGACGTTCGAATCGGACAACAGCGAAGTGGAATACGGTGATGTCAGCGGCAACAAGGATCTGACCACCACCCGTCCAGGCGAAATCACCGCGCTGAACCTGCAGAACCGCAAGTACGAGATCGAGCGCAAGCGCATCGGCGCCAACCTCAATCTCGACTGGCGCCCGAACGAGCACAGTCGCTACTACGTGCGCACGCTGTACAGCCAGTTCGACGATGCCGAAACCCGCCAGCGCGTGATCTTCAACTTCAACAGCGCCGACATGATCGCCACCGGCACCGACCAGTATCGACTGGCCGGCATGCCGAAGGATTCGATCGACAAGCGCATGCGCTACCGCACCAAGGAAGAGAACACATTCGCCGCCAGCCTCGGTGGCGAGAACACGCTGACCGACGCGGTGCTGGACTACAAGATCGGCTATACCCGCACCGAAGAACGCGTGGACGACGAGATCGAGTCGCGCTTCAAGCTCAACGGCAAGGCCTTCAATGGCACGTTGGACCAGCGCAGCCGCCTGCCCACCTACACCTTCGACAACGACCAGTGGCTGGACAACGCCAACTACAAGTTCGATCGTGTGGTGGCCAAGCCGAAGAAGGTGGACGACGAGGAGCGCAGCGCGCAGGTCAACATCCGCTTCGACGGCGACAACAGCAGCTACAAGTTCGGCCTGCTCGGCCGCTGGCGCGACCGTGACGTGAACGTCGATGAGGCGTCGCTGCGCGTGGGCCCGGCGATCAAGCTCAGCGACTGGACCACCGGTTCGCCGGAACACCGCCATGGCCTGATGGGGCAGGGCATGGACTCTTCGGCGATGCGCAGCTACTGGTCGCAGCACAGTGGCGAGTACAGCGCCCGTCCGCAGGACGTCGGTGGCAACGCCGCGACGTCTCTGGAAGGCGACTACACCGCGCGCGAAGACGTGTTCGCCAGCTATGCGATGGGCACCTGGGACATCGGTGCGCTGCGCGTGATCGGCGGCGTGCGTGTGGAGAACACCCGCTTCAGCGCCACCGGCAATCGCGTGGACGTGGCCAAGGACGGGCGCTCCTACACCGCGACCCGGGTCACCGCCAGCAAGAGCTACAACAACGTACTGCCGGGGCTGCACCTGCGTTACGACGCCAGCGACGACTGGGTGTTCCGCTTCGCCGCCAACAAGACGGTGGCCCGCCCGGGCTTCGGCGATGCCTCGCCGCGCATTGGCCTGGCCCGCAACGACAATGAAGTGCGCCTGGGCAACCCGGAGCTGGATCCGTACGAGTCGACCAATATCGACCTGTCGGTGGAGAAGTACATCGGCGACAGCGGCATCCTCTCGCTGGGCGTGTTCCACAAGTCGATCGACGGCTACATCGTGCAGGTCCGACAGGGCGGCACCGACGGCATCTACGACGGCCTGCCGGTGGTGACCTCGATCAATGGCGACAAGGCCAAGGTGCGCGGCGCCGAATTCAACTGGCAGCAGCAGCTGTCGTTCCTGCCGACCGGCTGGGATGGCCTGCTGGTGGGTGCCAGCGGCACCTGGCTGGACACTGATTTCGACCCGGGCCTGGCCAAGCGCGCCGGTGAGGACTTCACCCTGCCGCGTGCCTCGAAGAACGTGTACAGCGCGCACATCGGCTATGAGAAGTATGGCCTGAGCACCCGTGTGGCGGCCGTGCACCGCAGTGAGTACCTGGATACCCTTGGTGCCGGCCGTGCCTTCGATATCTTCGTTGCGCCGAACACCCAGCTCGATTTCTCGCTGGACTACAAGTTCACCCCGCGGGTGAGCATGTATTTCGAAGCACAGAACCTGCTGGACAAGCCGCTTGAGCTGTACCAGGGCACGCGCTCGCGCACCCTGCAGATGGAAGAATACGGTCGTACCTACGCGCTCGGCCTGAAGGTGGCACTGTGATGGGGCGTGGCATCACCGTCCTGGCGGTCGCGCTCGCGGCGACCCTGGCCGCCGGCTGCAGGCCGGCGACCGGCAACGATCCGGCCGCGGCCCCAACGGCAGCGAAAGCCGGGGGCGCGCGCACGGTGACCACCATCGCCGAAGCCTTCCTGTCACCGATGACCCCGGCCGACAACATCGACTCGCCGGCGGCCTGGCGCGCGCCGGACGGCGCGCTGTGGCTGATCGCCACCGCCAAGGCCACCGACAAGCTGGTGGTCTACGACGGCAGCACCGGCCAGCACCTGCGTGACGTCGGCAGCAGCGGCACCGCACCGGGGCAGTTCGACCGCCCAAACGGCATCGCGGTGATCGACGACCTGCTGTGGATCGTGGAGCGCGACAATCACCGCGTGCAGGTGCTGAGCCTGCCGGACTTCGCGCCGCTGGCGACGTTCGCTGCGGACGACCTGCGCAAGCCGTACGGGCTGTGGGTCGACCGCCGTGCCGATGGCTACAGCGTCTACGTCACCGATTCCTGGGACAACGGCGAGGATGCGCAGGGGCGTGACATCCTGCCGCCGCTGGCCGAGCTGGACAAGCGCGTACGCCAGTACCACGTGACCCGCGACGGCGCGAAGGTCGAGGCGAAGCTGGTGGCCAGCATCGGCGATACCACCGAAGCCGGTGCGCTGCGCGTGGTCGAGTCGATCTGGGGCGACCCCGAGAACGACCGACTGCTGATCGCCGAAGAGGACGAGAGCTACGCCAGCGAGTTCAAGGTCTACACCCTGGCCGGACGCTTCACCGGCACCACGTTCGGCCGCGACGTGTTCAAGGCGCAGGCCGAAGGCGTGACCCTGCGCACCTGCGGCAAGGACGGCTGGTGGATCACCACCGAACAGGGCAAGCAGCGCAGCGTGTTCCATCTGTTCGACCGGCACACGCTGAAGTCGGTCGGCGCGTTCCAGGGCAACACCGTGGCCAACACCGATGGCATCTGGATGATGCAGCAGCCCAGCGCGCGCTTCCCGCACGGTGCGCTGTATGCGGTGCATGACGACCAGGGCGTGGTGGCCTTCGACTGGGAGAGCATCGCCAAGCAGCTCGCGCTGCCGCTGGAGTGTGGCGCATGAGCCGGCAGTGCGTGATGCGCGCGCTGGCGCTGGGCCTGCTGCTGGCGCTGCCGTCGCTGTCGTTTGCGGCGGCCGAGCCGAATACCCAGGTGCCGGCGGGCAGCCGCCACTACGCAGCGACGACGGTGCCGGACCGCATCGTGGCCTCGCCGGCGGTGGATCCCAGCCATGGTTTCGCCGTGGCCTGGCGTACCGATGGCAGCGTGCAGGCGCCGCTGTTGGAAATCGCCCTGGCCGGGGATTCGCCGGCCATCGAGGGCATCCGCCAGGTGCGCGCAACGACCCGCGCGCTGCAGACGGAGAACGGATTGTCGCACCATCATCGTGCCGACATCAGCGGCCTGCAGCCGGACACCCAGTACGTCTACCGCGTGCAGGGCAATGGCAGTTGGAGTGCCTGGAACCAGCTGCGTACGCTGGCCGCGGCCGACCAGCCGCTGACCCTGCTGTACTTCGGCGATACCCAGAACAAGAACGTCAGCCATGTCAGCCGCGTGGTGCGTGCCGCGCAGAAGGCTGCACCGCAGGCGCGCGTGAGCCTGTTCGCCGGTGACCTGGTCAGCGGCGGCGACAACATGGATGACAGCGAGTGGGGCGAGTGGTTTGCCGCCTCCGGCTGGCTGGCGCAGGAAACGCTGGTGGCCCCGGCCATCGGCAACCACGAGTACTTCGAGGAATTCGAGGACACCCCGCAGGAGCGCCGCGTGCTGGGCCGGCACTGGCCGATGACCTTCGCGCTGCCGGGCAATGGCGCCGCCGCCGCGCAGCAGACCAGCTACTGGTTCGATGCGCAGGGCGTGCGCGTGGCGGTGGTCGATGGCACCTCGGCACTCGATCTCGGCACGGCCAAGGCGCAGGCACAGTGGCTGGACACGATCCTGACCGGCAACCCGCAGCCGTGGACCATCGTATTGCTGCACCAGCCGTTCTACTCGCCGCGCGAAGGGCGCGAGAACGCCGCGCTGCGTGACGTGCTGTTGCCGGTGGTACGTCGCCACAACGTCGATCTGGTGCTGCAGGGCCACGATCACACCTATGGCCGTCGTGGCGAGGGGCAGGCTGCGACGCCGCAGTACGTGGTGACCGTGGCCGGGCCGAAGCAGTACCGCCTTTCCGACGAAGCCCGCAGGACGATGGATCCGGTGGCCGAAGATACCCAGCTGTTCCAGGTGCTGAACATCGACCCGCAACACCTGCGCTACGAAGCGCGCACGGTTACCGGGCGGCTCTACGATGCCTTCGAACTGCGCCGTGATGCCAAGGGTGGCAAGCAGCGCACGGAGCTGACCGAAGGCCGCATCACGCCACGCGACTGCCCGCGCGCGCAGACCGCCAAGGGTCGCGCAGACCGTTGCTGGGAATGAAGGGATGCCGATGACCACGTCCCGACGCATCCTTCCTCTCGCTGCCATCGGTGCTGCCCTGCTGCTGCTGGCCAGTGCCGTGGCCGCAGCCGATGCCGTGCTGCATCCGTTCCTGGTCGCCCAGCCGAAGCAGGCCCCGCAGGAGGTGAATCTGGCGGTGGAGATTCCGGCCGGCAGCTTCACCAAGTACGAGATCAAGGAAGACGGTCTGGTGCACGTGGACCGCTTCCAGTCGATGCCGGTGGCCTATCCGGCCAACTACGGTTCGATGCCGCGCACCCTGGCCGGTGACAACGATCCGCTGGATGCGCTGGTGCTGACCCGTGAGCCCCTGCATCCGGGTGTGATCGTGCGTTTCCGGCCGATCGGTTACCTGAAGATGATCGATGGCGGCGAGCACGACGAGAAGATCATCGGCGTGCCGACCGACACGGTCGACCCGACCTACGCCAGCATCCGTGACCTGGCGGATCTGCCGGAGGTCGAGCGCCAGCGCATCGAAGCCTTCTTCCGGGTCTACAAGGACCTGCCGGCCGGGCGCAATCCGGTGCAGCTCAACGGCTGGGGCAATGCCGCCGAAGCCCGCGCGCTGATCAGTGAAGCGATGGAGCGGTTCAAACAGTAGATCCACGCCTTACGTGGATGGCCGCCTGCGCGCATCTCCTTCACCGCCGCTGGCTATCATGTCCGCCTTCCACAACGAAGGCGGTGCATGTGTCGGTAGCGCTGGTATGGTTCCGCCGTGATCTGCGGCTGCAGGACAATCCGGCCCTGCAGGCCGCGCTGGATGCGGGCCACGACGTGGTGCCGGTCTACATCCATGCGCCGCACGAGGAAGGCGAGTGGGTGCCTGGCGCGGCCTCCGATGCGTGGCGCCATCGTTCACTGGGCGCATTGGATGCCGACCTGCGCGTGCGCGGTTCGTCGCTGGTGCTGCGCAGTGGTGACAGTCTGCCGACCCTGCAGTTGCTGATCGAGCAGACCGGCGCCGAGGCGGTGTACTGGAACCGCAAGTACGAGCCGGCCACCCAGCCTCGCGACGCCACCATCAAGCGTACGCTGCGCGAGCAGGGCATCGATGCGCAGAGCTGCAATGGCAGCCTGCTGTTCGAGCCGTGGGACATCGCCACCCAGCAGGGCCAGCCGTACAAGGTGTTCACGCCGTACTGGCGCAACGTGCTCAGTCATTGGCGCCTGCCCGCGTTGCAGGCCGCGCCGAAGGCATTGGCGGCGCACACCGCCGACAGCCTCGCATTGGACGAGCTGCGGTTAGCGCCTACGCTGGACTGGGATACCGGCTTCTGGGAGCACTGGCAGCCGGGCGAGGCTGGTGCGCTGGAGGCACTTTCCGTATTCGAGGACGGCGCGTTGCGCGGTTACCGCGAGCAGCGCGACCTACCGGATCGGGTCGGTACCTCGCGACTGTCGCCGCACCTGCATTTCGGCGAGATCGCGCCGTGGCGCATCGCCCACGCGCTGGAAGGACTGCGTAGTGCCGGCACCGACGCCGACATCGACGGCTATCTGCGCCAGCTCGGCTGGCGTGATTTCGCCTATCACCTGCTGCATCACTTCCCGAAGACGCCGACCGACAACCTCAACCCGCGTTTTGACCGTTTCCCATGGGCCACGCCGAGTGCCGTACAGCTGCACGACTGGCAGCGCGGCAACACCGGTGTGCCGATCGTCGATGCCGGCCTGCGTGAGCTGTGGCACACCGGCTACATGCACAACCGGGTGCGGATGATCGTGGCCAGCTACCTGTGCAAGCACCTGCGCGCGCACTGGCTGCATGGCGCGCGCTGGTTCTGGGACACGCTGGTCGATGCCGACCTGGCCAACAACACGATGGGCTGGCAATGGGTGGCTGGGACCGGTGCCGATGCCGCGCCGTATTTCCGTGTGTTCAATCCGGTCACCCAGGCCGAGAAGTTCGACCCCCAGGCCCGCTACATCAGCCGCTGGGTGCCGGAACTGGCGGCGCTGCCGGTGAAGGCACGCTTCGCGCCCTGGCAGCATCCGCTGCTGCTGGCAGCGCATGCCCCGGGCTATCCGCGTACCCCGTTGGTGGATCTGGCCGCCGGCCGCGATGCCGCGCTGGCTGCCTACCGGCAGTCGGGAGCGGGGTAAAGTGCGGGCTGAGTGATCCGGTCAGTTAGCTGAACGCGGCCCTGTCGGCGTGCCGGATCATCATTCCGGCATCGCATCGGGCTGTTTATTCTCTTTGCGCCCGCAAGCCGCCGGCCGATCGGAAACCAAGGAGAACCCCATGATCCGCAACACCACCCGCAACGTCGCACTGGCCCTGATGAGTGCGGCCGTCCTGTCGGCCTGCGCCACCGGCGGCTCCTATGTGCAGAGTGACCAGTATGGCAACCCGACCGAGCAGCAGAACCGCACCGGCCGCAATGCACTGATCGGCACCGCCATCGGTGTGGCCGCTGGCCTGCTGACGGGCGACAGCGCTACCGAACGCCGTCAGCACGCGCTGATCGGTGCCGGTATCGGCGCACTCAGCGGTGCCGCTGTCGGCCAGTACCAGGATCGCCAGGAACGCGCACTGCGCGAGCGCACCGCCAACACCGGCATCGATGTGCAGCGCCAGGGCGACAACATCATGCTGAACCTGCCGGATGGCATCACCTTCGACTTCGGCAAGTCGACCCTGAAGCCGCAGTTCTACGGCTCGCTCAATGGCGTCGCGGGCACCCTGCGTGACTACAACCAGACCATGATCGAAGTGGTTGGCCACACCGACAGCATCGGCAGCGACGCGGTCAACAACCGCCTGTCCAAGGAACGCGCCGACTCGGTCGCGCAGTACCTGATCGGCCAGGGCGTGCAGAGCGTGCGTATCGAAACGCTGGGCGCCGGCAAGTCGTACCCGATTGCCGACAACAGCACCGATGCCGGTCGCGCCAAGAACCGCCGCGTCGAGATCCGCGTGATTCCCCTGAAGCAGTAACGCGTAGCGTTACGGTTCCGGCGCAGCCGGAACGAAAATGCCGCCCTTGCAGGCGGCATTTTCTGTAGGTGCCGAGCTTGCTCGGCACGCCGATAGCGCTCCCGGTCGCGGCTTCTCCGAACGGCGCCGACCAAGGTCGGCATCTACCGAAAGCCAGGCAGCCGGAACGAAAATGCCGCCCTTGCAGGCGGCATTTTCTGTAGGTGCCGAGCTTGCTCGGCACGCCGACAGCCCATGTGGAAAGCCATGCCGACCAAGGTCGGCATCTACCTGGAAATTGGCGCACGGCATCGTTGTGGATTACGCCGCCGAAGCCGCGACCTTCTCCAGGATGCGCTTGCCACTGCTTTCCAGCGCGGCGTCTTCCTTTTCCTTCTGCTGCTGCGCCAGCTTCGCGCCTGGGCACTGCGCCAGCATGTAGTTGGCGTCGAAGTTGAGCTTCTCGACCAGGAAGTCGACGAATGCACGCACCTTCGGCGAGACCAGGCGGCCACCGGCGAACACGGCGTTGAAGTCCACTTCCGGCCCGGTCCAGCCAGCCAGCACGCGGCGCACCATGCCCGATTCGACGAACGGCTTGGCCATCACGTCGCCGGTCAGCAGCAGGCCTTCGCCACAGACCAATGCACCATTCAACGCAGACATGTCGTTGGCGGTCATCAGCGGGGTGACCGGGAAGTCACGCAGCTCGCCGCCGTTCTCGCCCAGCTGCCAGGTGAAGCGCGGCGAGTTGCCGGTGTGGTACGGCTTGCGCATCGCCAGGATGCGATGGAACTGCAGCTCTTCCGGGTGCAGCGGCTCACCATAGCGTTCGATGTAGGCCGGGCTGGCGAACACCTGCGTGCGCAGGCTGCCCAGCTTGCGTGCCACCAGGTTGGAATCGGGCAGGGCACCCACGCGCAGGGCCAGGTCCGCCTCACCTGCAATCAGGTCCAGCTTCTCGTTGCCCATGTGCATGTCCAAGCGGATCTCTGGATACTGCGCATGGAACTGGCCCAGCAGCGGCGCAATCCAGGTGATGCCGATCGAGTAAGGCACAGTGAAGCGCAGCCAGCCGCGCGGACCGGACTGCAGCTGGCTTACCGCGCTCTCGGCTTCTTCAAGCTCGCGTGCGATGCGCTGGCAGTGCTCGTGATAGATCGAGCCGGCCTCCGTCAGGCCAAGGCGGCGGGTGGTCCGGTGCAGCAGTCGCGCACCCAGGCGGGTTTCCAGCTCCTGCACTTTGCGGCTGACCGTGGTCTTGGGCAGGCCGAGCGATTTGGCAGCGGCAATGAAGCTGCCTTGCTCGACCACTTTGACGAAGATCAGCGTCTCGTTGAGATCGTGGGACATGGTCGGGGATCCTGGACGTCGGGGATGGGACAATCGTGACAGAACGATTGGACCGGGAGCGGGATGATTATTCCCCTTAATCAGGACTAATCAAGTAAAGGTTTGAGGTCTATCGTGGCGCCATTCGTTATTTGGAGCCCGTTCGCCATGAGCCTGCGCAACATTCTTGCCCGTCTCCGGAACGCCGGCCAGAGTACCCTGGACCTGGCGATGACCGTTGAAGCCCGTCCGAGTTCCTTGGTGCACAAGGATTTCCGGGAGTTTACCGCGCCCATGCGTCAACAGCGTGGCGGTGCCATCCGCCTGGTTCCGCACAAGGGTGACCGGCTGCGTCGAATTGGGACTATCCCGGATTTGGGAGGAAATGTCCCGTGAATGGGATACTGACGCCCGAAGTTCTGGTCCTCGGCGGCACCGGTGCCGTGGGCCAGGGCGTGGTCGGCGCCCTGCTGGAGGCCGGCAGCCCGGTGCTGGTGGTCGGGCGCGATCCGGGCCGGTTGGCGGCGCTGCATGAGCAGTTCGCCGATGAGCCGGGCCTGGAAACCGTGCTGGGTTCGCTCAGTGATGATGGCTCGGCGCGGGCACTGGCCGAACGCATCGCGCATCGCCCGCGTCCGCTGGCCGCGGTGATCGCCGCAATGGGCGGCCCTTACCGTCGCGGCCGGGTGACTGACCGCAACGGCGACGAGCTGCTCGGTGCGATGCAGGCCGACCTGATGCCGCACGTGCACGCAGTGCGTCATCTGCTGCCGCTGCTGCAGGACAACGTGCATGCGCGCCGCTACGTGATGATCGGCAGTCCGGCCAATGCCAAGCCATGGGCGGGCTACGGCGAAACCTCGATCACCACTGCCGCGCTGCGCATGTACGCGCAGGTGGTGCACCAGGAAGCCCAGGCACTGGGCGTGCGCGCGCAGATGCTGGAAGTCTGCAGCCCGGTGTGCACCCCAGCCAACGCGGCCAACGCCTGCATCGAGTGGCCCAGCTCGCTGCTGGTCGGTCGCCGCGTGGTCTCGCTGCTCGATGGGTGTCGCGACAACCGCGCCATCGTCCGCTGTGACAGCAGCGATGCCGAACTGCCGCGCGGTCTCCTGCACCTGGAAATTCCTCCGCTCTGGCGCGACACCGCAGGCGTTGCTTGACCTCGACCATGGTTGAGGTCGCAGTATGCGCCGCCGATTTTTGCAACACGTTCTCATATAGCTGTACCACCCCTCCGTACGGATGCATGCCATGACTTCCCCCAACACCACCCCACATCGTTTCGGCCATCGCATCGCGATGGTCGGCGTGTCGATCCTCGCCGCGGCCGTGCTTGCAGCCTGCAGCGGCGGCCATGCCGAAGAAGCCGGTGCACCGCCGCCGCCGCAGGTCAGTGCCGCGCCGGTACTGGTCAAGCAGGTCAGCCAATGGGACGAGTTCAGCGGCCGCGTCGAAGCGGTACAGAGCGTTGAACTGCGCCCGCGCGTGTCCGGCTACATCGACAAGGTCAACTATGTCGAAGGCCAGGAAGTGAAGAAGGGCGAAGTGCTCTTCACCATCGACGCGCGCAGCTACCAGGCCGAGTACGATCGCGCCGCCGCCGAACTCGCCCGCGCCCGCACCCAGGCGACGCTGGCCCGCAGCGAGTCCGAGCGTGCCAAGCGATTGTCCGAGCAGCAGGCGATCTCCACCGAGACCGCCGAGCAGCGTCGCGCTGCCGCCGACCAGTCCGGTGCCGCCGTGCAGGCGGCGCAGGCTGCGTTGGATGCGGCCCGCCTCAACCTGGAGTTCACCAAGGTGCGTGCACCGATCGACGGCCGCGCCGGCCGCGCGATGGTCACCGCCGGCAACCTGGTCACCGCCGGCGACAGCGCCAGCGTGCTGACCACGCTGGTCTCGCTGGATACCGTGTTCGTCTACTTCGATGCCGACGAAAGCACCTTCCTGCGCTACGCACAGATGGCGCGCAAGGGCGAGCGCCCGAGCGAGCGTGACAGCGACCTGCCGGTGAAGGTCGGCCTGTCCGGTGAAGAGGGCTACCCGCACTCCGGCAAGGTCGACTTCCTCGACAACCAGGTGGCGCGCAGCACCGGCACCATCCGTGTCCGCGCGCTGCTGGACAACGCCGACCGCCAGTTCACCCCGGGCCTGTTCGCCCGCGTGCAGCTGCTCGGCAGCGGCCAGTTCCAGGCCCTGCTGATCGACGACAAGGCCGTGCTGACCGACCAGGACCGCAAGTACGTGTACGTGGTCGACAAGGATGGCAAGGCCCAGCGCCGGGACATCCAGCTCGGCCGCACCGCCGACGGCCTGCGTATCGTCGAGCACGGCCTGGCCGCCGGCGACAAGGTGATCATCGATGGCGTGCAGAAGGTCTTCATGCCGGGCATGCCGGTGCAGGCCAAGGCCGTGGCGATGCAGCCACAGGCTGCGGCGCCGGCACCGGGCCGCGATGCCACCGCCGCCCTGAACCACTGATCCGCGTCCCCGCTTAGCTGCCGGCGCCAGCGGCAGCCTTCCCTGCCTTCGTCATCTCGGCGAGGGGCAGGGAGGCTGTTGCCCGCCGAATGCCTTTCCCAGGAATTCCTCCATGGACTTTTCCCGTTTCTTCATCGACAGGCCGATCTTCGCGGCGGTGCTGTCGATCGTGATCTTCGCCGCAGGCCTGATCACGATTCCGATCCTGCCGATCAGCGAGTACCCGGAAGTGGTGCCGCCGTCGGTGGTCGTGCGCACGGTGTATCCGGGCGCCAACCCCAAGGTCATTGCCGAGACCGTCGCCACGCCGCTTGAAGAGGCGATCAACGGCGTCGAAGGCATGATGTACCTGAAGTCGGTCGCCGGCTCGGACGGCGTGCTGCAGATGACCGTCACCTTCCGCCCGGGCACCGACCCGGACGCTGCGGCGGTGAAGGTGCAGAACCGCGTGGCGCAGGCGCAGGCGCGCCTGCCCGAGGACGTGCGCCGGCAGGGCGTGACCACGCAGAAGCAGTCACCGACCTTCCTGATGGTGGTGCACCTGACCTCGCCGCAAGGCAAGTACGACACCCTGTACCTGCGCAACTATGCCCGCCTGCACGTCAAGGATGCGCTGGCGCGCATTCCGGGCGTGGGCGACGCGCAGATCTTCGGTGGTGGCGACTACGCCATGCGCGCCTGGCTGGACCCGGACAAGGTGGCCTCGCGTGGCCTGACCGCCAGCGACGTGGTGCGTGCGATGCGCGAGCAGAACGTGCAGGTCTCGGCCGGCCAGCTCGGTGCCGAGCCACTGCCGAACAGCCAGTTCCTGACCCTGATCAACGCCCAGGGCCGCCTGAAGACCGAAAAGGAATTCGGCGACATCGTGCTCAAGAGCGGTGTGGACGGCGAGATCGTGCGCCTGTCCGACGTTGCCCGCCTGGAACTGGGCGCCGGCGACTACACCCTGCGCTCGCAGCTGGACGGCAAGAACGCGGTCGGTATCGGTATCTTCCAGTCGCCCGGTGCCAACGCGCTGGAGATCCGTGACCAGGTCATCTCGACGATGGACGAGATGCAGAAGACCATGCCGGCCGACGTGAAGTACGAAGCCGTGTATGACACCACCATCTTCGTGCGCGACTCGATCAAGGCCGTGGTCTCCACGCTGCTGGAAGCGATCGCCCTGGTGGTGCTGGTGGTGATCCTGTTCCTGCAGACCTGGCGTGCGTCGATCATTCCGCTGATCGCGGTGCCGGTGTCGGTGGTCGGTACCTTCGCCGCGCTATACCTGCTGGGCTTCTCGATCAACACGCTGAGCCTGTTCGGACTGGTGCTGGCGATCGGCATCGTGGTCGACGACGCGATCGTGGTGGTGGAGAACGTCGAGCGCAACATCGAGGAAGGCCTGTCGCCCACCGCGGCGGCCCACCAGGCCATGCGTGAGGTGTCCGGCCCGATCATCGCGATCGCGCTGGTGCTGTGTGCCGTGTTCGTGCCGATGGCGTT
This sequence comes from Stenotrophomonas sp. GD03794, assembly GCF_029842145.1. NCBI lineage: Bacteria > Pseudomonadati > Pseudomonadota > Gammaproteobacteria > Lysobacterales > Lysobacteraceae > Stenotrophomonas > Stenotrophomonas sp. GD03794. Next base: position 1,754 of record NZ_JAOCFV010000071.1, on the reverse strand, counting down.
CCTGTCGGGTGTCACTGGCCAGTTCTACAAGCAGTTCGCGGTCACCATCGCCATCTCCACGGTGATCTCGGCGATCAACTCGCTGACCCTGTCGCCGGCCCTGGCCGCGCGCCTGCTGAAGGCCCACGGTGCGCCGAAGGACGGCCCGAGCCGCCTGATCGACCGCCTGTTCGGCTGGGTATTCCGTCCGTTCAACCGCTTCTTCAAGTCCAGCTCGGAGAAGTACGAGCGTGGCGTGGCCCGCATCCTCGGCCGTCGTGGCGCGGTGTTCGTGGTCTACGCGATCCTGCTGGTCGGTACCGGCGTGATCTTCAAGCTGGTGCCGCCGGGCTTCATCCCGACCCAGGACAAGCTGTACCTGATCGCCGGCGTGAAGCTGCCGGAGGGTTCGTCGATCGCGCGTACCGATGAAATGCTGCGCAAGGTTGCCAAGATCGCCCAGGAAACCGATGGCGTGGCCCACACCATCTCGTTCCCGGGCTTGAACGCGCTGCAGTTCACCAATACGCCGAACACCGGTGTGGCGTTCATTCCGCTCAAGCCGTTCGCCGAGCGCCACGGCCGCACCGCCGCGCAGATCAATGCCGAGATCAACCAGAAGATCGCCGGCCTGCAGGAAGGCTTCGCCTTCGCGATGATGCCGCCGCCGATCCTCGGCCTGGGTAACGGCAACGGCTACCAGATGTTCATCGAGGACCGTGGCAACCTGGGTTACGGCGCGCTGCAGAATGCCGTGCAGGCGATGCAGGGCACCGTTGCGCAGACCCCGGGCATGGCCTTCCCGATTTCCAGCTACCAGGCCAATGTGCCGCAGTTGGATGCCGAGGTGGACCGCGTCAAGGCCAAGGCCCAGGGCGTGCAGCTCACCGAGCTGTTCGACACGCTGCAGACCTACCTCGGTTCGGCCTACGTCAACGACTTCAACCAGTTCGGCCGTACCTGGCAGGTGATCGCCCAGGCAGACGGTCCGTTCCGCGAGACGGTCGAGGACATCGGCAAGCTGCGTACCCGCAATGACCGCGGCGAGATGGTGCCGATCGGTTCGATGGTCACCATCAAGCAGACCTTCGGCCCGGACCCGGTGCTGCGCTTCAATGGCTATCCGGCCGCGGACCTGGCCGGTGAAGCCGACCCGCGCCTGCTGTCGTCGGCCGAGGCGATGAACAAGCTGACCGAGATCGCCGGCAAGGTGCTGCCGGTGGGCATGACCACCGAATGGACCGACCTGAGCTACCAGCAGGCAACCCAGGGCAAGGCCGCCTTCATCGTGTTCCCGGTGGCGATCATGCTGGCCTTCCTGGTGCTGGCCGCGCTGTACGAGAGCTGGTCGCTGCCGCTGGCGGTGATCCTGATCGTGCCGATGACCCTGCTGTCCGCGTTGTTCGGCGTGTGGCTGACCGGTGGCGACAACAACGTGTTCGTGCAGGTCGGCCTGGTGGTGCTGATGGGCCTGGCGTGCAAGAACGCGATCCTGATCGTCGAATTCGCCAGAGAGCTGGAGATGGGCGGCAAGGGCATCGTTGAAGCTGCGCTGGAAGCCTGCCGCCTGCGTCTGCGCCCGATCGTGATGACCTCCATCGCGTTCATCGCCGGCACCGTACCGCTGGTGCTGTCGCACGGTGCGGGTGCCGAGGTGCGCTCGGTGACCGGTATCACCGTGTTCGCCGGCATGCTGGGTGTGACCCTGTTCGGACTGTTCCTCACCCCGGTGTTCTACGTGGCCCTGCGCAAGTTCGTCACCCGCAACGGTGGTG
>NZ_JAOCFV010000070.1:0-22682 GCF_029842145.1 Stenotrophomonas sp. GD03794 | reverse complement strand
CCGGACCCACCCTGCCATCCCACGGAATGCCAGCTTTTGACGTTGCTCTGGCTCCCGCTTCGGCTTCGGCGGGTGCAGGGCGCAGCCCTGCCGAGCAACACCCCCTCGTGCACAATGGGGCCGACCCCGCCTGGACACCGTCCTGATGTCGAGCAAGCCGTATTCAGAAGCCTGCGAGCGCAACCGCGAACCGATCGCCGCCGCACTCGACCCGTGGATGGGTGACCGCCACCGGCTGCTGGAGATCGGCAGCGGCACCGGACAGCACGCGGCGTTCTTCGCCGAGCGCTGGCCTTGGCTGCGCTGGCAGCCCAGCGATCATCCGGACCATCTGCCCGGCATCGAGGCCTGGCGCGCGGAGGCGGCGTTGCTGAACCTGCTGGCGCCGATGCCGCTGCAGGTGGAACTGCCGCCGGCGCCCGGCCTGAGCCTGCCGCAGGGCAGCACGTTCGACGCCGCATTCAGTGCCAACACGTTGCACATCATGGGCTGGGAGCATGTGCAGGCGCTGTTCGCCGCGCTGCCATCGGTGCTGCGGCATGGTGCGCTGCTGGCGGTGTACGGCCCGTTCAACTACGGCGGCCGCTACACCAGCGACAGCAACGCGCAGTTCGATGTCTGGCTGAAGACGCGCGACCCGCGCAGCGGCATCCGCGATAGCGAAGCGGTGCAGGCGCTGGCCGCCGACCACGGATTCACCCGCCTGGGTGATGTGGCGATGCCAGCCAACAACCGGCTGCTGCTGTGGCGGTTGGGCTGAACCGCCGGTAGTGCCGGCCGCTGGCCGGCAACCGATTGCCTGGATGGATGCCGGCCAGCGGCCGGCACTACCTTCAAGCCACCTGCACGATGTGCAGCGCCTTCGGATTGCGCCACTGCGCCAGCAGGGCGGCTTCGCGCGCCTTGGCCTGCTCGAAATGCGCTTCCTTGACGTGGCCGAAGCCGCGGATGTGCTCGGGGACGCTGGCAATCTCCACCGCCAGCGCCAGGCGGTCGTCATCCAGCCCGTCCAGCAGCAGCTGCACGGTGGCCTCGTAATCGCCGATCAGCTTGCGCTCCATGCGGCGCTCCGCGGTGCGCCCGAACACGTCGAAGCGGCCGCCGCGCAGGAACTTCAGCCTGGCCAGCAGGCCGAAGGCCTTGAACATCCACGGGCCGTACTCCTTCTTCAGCAACCGGCCCTGCTCGTCCTTCTTGGCGAACAGCGGCGGTGCCAGGTGGAAACGCAGCTGGTAATCGCCCTCGAACTGCTGCTGCAGGCGGCGCTGGAAGTCGCCGCTGGTGTACAGGCGGGCCACTTCGTACTCGTCCTTGTACGCCATCAGCTTGAACAGGTAGCGGGCCACCGTCTCGGTCAGCGCAGTGGAACCGCCGATGCGGTCGGCTTCGGCGGCGCGCACGCGCTCGACCAGGCCGCGATAACGGTTGGCGTAGGCGTCGTCCTGGTACTCGACCAGGAAGGCGGCGCGGCGTTCGATCATTTCATCCAGCGAGCGCGACAGGCGGGCGTCGTCCAGCGGCAGGAACGCCACGTCGCCACTGTGCGAAGGCAGGCCGCGCAGTTCGCGTTCGTCGCCGGTGTTGCGCGGTGCGGCGGTGGCGCCCCATTCGTTGCCTTCCCACTCGCCCGGCGGCAGCGGATGCAGCGGGCCCGGGGTGGATTCGGTATCGGTGTGGCGGTTGCGCACCAGGCCGGCGGCCTGCTGCACGGCCTGCGGATCGACTACGGCCAGGCGGCCCCAGGCGAAGGCCTGCTGGTTCATCGCCACGGCGGCGCCGTTGAGCTCGATGGCGCGCATCAGTGACTCGAACGACAGCGGCACCAGGCCCTGCTGCCACGCGTAGCCGAGGATGAACAGGTTGGCGGCGATCGCATCGCCGAGCAGCGCGGTGGCCAGCTGGGTGGCATCGAGCAGCAGCGGTTCCTGGCCGCCCAGTGCCACGCGCACACCGGCCACGATGTCGGCGGCGGGGAACTGCATGTCCGGGCGGGTGGTGAAGGTACCGGGCATCGCTTCGTAGGTGTTCAGCACCACCTGCGAACGGCCGGCACGCACCTTCGACAGCGCCCAGTAGTCGTTGACCACCACCATGTCGCAGCCCACCACCAGGTCGGCTTCGCCAGCGGCGATGCGCACGGCGTGGATGTCTTCAGGGCGACGGGCAATGCGGATGTGCGTGGTCACCGCGCCGCCCTTCTGTGCCAGGCCGGTCTGGTCGAGCACGGTCGCGCCCTTGCCTTCCAGGTGGCCGGCCATGCCCAGCAGCGCGCCGATGGTCACCACGCCGGTACCGCCGACACCGGTGATCAGGATGTTCCAGGGCTGTTCCAGCGTGCCGCGGAGGGTCGGCGCCGGCAGATTGTCCAGCAGGGTGGAGGCATCGCGCTTGCTGCCCTTGCGCGGCTGGCCGCCGTGCACGGTGACGAAGCTTGGGCAGAAGCCGTTCACGCAGGAATAGTCCTTGTTGCAGTTGGACTGGTCGATCTCGCGCTTGCGCCCGAACTCGGTTTCCTTCGGCAGCACCGACACGCAGAAGCTCTTCTTGCCGCAGTCACCGCAGCCTTCGCAGACCAGCGAATTGATCATCACCCGCTTCTGCGGGTCTTCCAGCTTGCCGCGCTTGCGGCGGCGGCGCTTCTCGGTGGCGCAGGTCTGCTCGTAGATCAGGATCGAAACACCCTTCACTTCGCGCAGGCGCTTCTGCACTTCGTCCAGCTCGCTGCGGTCGTGGAACTCGACATCGCTGGGGAAGTGCTCGCGTTGGCCGGTCCACTTGCCGATGTTGTCCGACAACACCACGATGGTGTGGATGCCTTCGGCGCGCATCTGCTTTGCGATGTCGGGCACGCTCAGCGGGCCGTCCACCGGCTGGCCGCCGGTCATCGCCACCGCGTCGTTGTAGAGGATCTTGTAGGTGATGTTGACGCCGGCGGCGACTGCCTGGCGGATCGCCAGCGAGCCGCTGTGGAAATAGGTGCCGTCGCCCAGGTTCTGGAACACGTGCGGGGTGTCGGTGAACGGCGCCTGCCCGGCCCAGGTCACGCCTTCGCCACCCATGTGGGTGAAGGTGTCGGTGCTGCGGTCCATCCAGGTCACCATGTAATGGCAACCGATGCCGGCCAGCGCACGCGAGCCTTCCGGCACCTGGGTGGAGGTGTTGTGCGGGCAGCCCGAGCAGTAGTGCGGTACGCGCGGGAAGCTGGCGCGCGGCAGCGCAAGCTCGGCTTCCTTTTCCTGCATCCACTGCAGGCGCTGCTCGATCGATTCGTTGTTGAAGAACTTCTGGATGCGGCGGCCGATCACGCCGGCGATGGTGGCCGGGGTCAGTTCGCCGGTGGACGGCAGGATCCATTCGCCGCTCTCGTCGTACTTGCCGACGATCGACGGGCGCTGGCCCCAGCTGGCCGGCCAGTTGAAGAACTGTTCCTTCATCTGGCGCTCGATGAAGGCACGCTTCTCCTCCACCACGATGATGTCTTCCAGGCCCTGCGCGAAGCGCGCGATGCCCTGCGGTTCCAGCGGCCAGGTCATGCCGACCTTGTACACGCGGATGCCGATGTCGGCGCACGCGGCTTCATCCAGGCCCAGGTATTCCAGTGCCTGCAGCACGTCCAGGTAGCTCTTGCCGGTGGTGACGATGCCCAGCCGCGCGCGCGGCGCATCCATCACCACCTTGTCGATGCCATTGGCGCGGGCGAATGCCTGCGCCGCCTTCACCGCATAGCGGTGCAGGCGCATTTCCTGGTCCAGCGGCGGGTCCGGCCAGCGGATGTTGAGGCCACCCGACGGCATCTCGAAGTCTTCCGGCAGCACGATGCGGCGCGCCATCGGATCGACCTCGACCGACGCCGACGACTCCACCGTTTCGGCAATGGTCTTGAAGCCGACCCAGCGGCCGGTATAGCGGCTCATCGCCCAGCCGAGCAGGCCCATGTCGAGGATGTCCTGCACGCCGGCCGGGTTCAGCACCGGCATCATCGCGCTGACGAATTCGTCCTCGCTGCCGTGCGGCAGCGTCGAGCTGCGGCAGGCATGGTCGTCGGCGGCCAGCGCCAGCACGCCGCCGTAACGCGAGGTACCGGCGGCATTGGCATGCTTGAACACGTCGCCGCAGCGGTCCACGCCCGGGCCCTTGCCGTACCACATGCCGAACACGCCCTGCACGTTGGCGCCAGGGAACAGGTTGGTCTGCTGGGTGCCCCACACCATGGTGGCGCCCAGGTCCTCGTTCAGGCCCGGGGTGAACTTCACCTTGGCGGCTTCAAGATGCTTGCGCGCGCGCCACAGCTCCAGGTCGAAGCCACCCAGCGGGCTGCCACGGTAGCCGCTGACGAAGCCGGCGCTGTCGATGCCTTCGTGCGCGTCGCGCAGCCGCTGCATCAATGGCAGCCGCACCAGCGCCTGCACGCCACTCAGGTAGATCCGCCCCTCGCTGCGGGTGTACTTGTGGTCGAGCGTGTAATCACGGTCGAGCAGGTCGGCGGAAGAGGGCGAAGTGAGTTGCGCGGTACTGGTCATGGCTGGCCCGGTAGGATCGGCTGGCACCGGCCGCGTGCAGGCACGCGGCGGGAAAGGCGCGAATTGTAGCAGCGGGGCCGCGAGGCCCCGGCACTCGCGCCCGCGGCGGTGCTGGGGTTAGGATCGGGGAGAGAGAGGGAGGCTGCAGTTGCGGCCTGGGGAGAAGGGATGTCAGTTCCAGGAAAGATCCTGGCCAGCGTGCTGCTGGCCTCGGGAGCGGCCACGGTGTGGGCTGCGCCGGCCGTGCCGGCACCACAGGAGTTCTACTTCGACAACGATCCGGCCGCCACGCCGATGGTGGCGGTGCAGGGCGAGGGCGATGATCTGGTGGCGCAGCTGGTCAAGCTGCGTGAACGCGGCCGGCGTGCGGTGGAAGCGACGGTGCAGCTGGCATCGGTGGCCGGCGCGCAGGGCCGTGGCGAGCTGGCCGAGCAGCTGTATGGCGAGGCCATGAAAGAGGCACCGGCACAGAGCAGCAGTGGCCGCAGCGTGCGCTGGAACTACGGTTGGGACCTGCTGCGCCAGGGCAAGCCGGAGGCGGCGCTGGAACAGTGGCTGGCCTCGGCCGGCAATGCGCGCACGAAGCCGAGCTGGGTGCCACCGACTTATGCATTGGCGCTGTGGCGGCTGGGACAGAAGCAGGAGGCGGTGCAGTGGTATGCGGCTGCGGTGCGTACCGAGCCGACGCAGTGGAGCACCAGTGCCCACCATGCGCAGTTGCTGCCGCAATGGCGCGAGGATGAGCGCGCGTCGCTGGCCGAGGTGCAGCAGGCCTGGGCGGCCGCACCGCCTGCCTGGCCCTGAGGGAAGGGGTTCGGCCGGGTTGCACCCGGCACCCGCAGAGGCAACAGCCAAAGCCAAAGCAACAGCAACAGCAACAGCGGGCAATCTGTGGGATGGCGGGGCGGTGTGGGTTGGCAGGACACGCCGTAAACCCGTCCATGGGGGCTCGATGGCGCCATCCATGGCGCCAACGGTCCTGCCAACCCACACCGCCCCGCCTCCGACAGTTCCCTGCTGCTGGTAGGTGTCGACCTTGGTCGACACGGTAGATCCACGCCATGCGTGGATGAATCTGTAACGGAATCGACTATTCGATATCTGATCGAAGAGCAGCCGAGTGTGGGCTCGGCTCTACAAAGAGCGGCCGGCCAAGCGCTTTTGCTCTTCTTCTTTCTTCCACGTGGCTGATCGCCCCCGGAGACTGTCAGGGGCCGGGTGGGTAGGCTGCGCAGGGGCGTGAGCCGCATGGATGCGGCGACCGAGCTTACATGGACGTACTTGCAGCGTCCCCTGCGCAGCCTACCCACCCGGCCAACCACGGCTGTTGCTTTGAGCGACCAGCCACGAGGGGCTGCGCCGTTCGCTGGAAACCCCTCAGTCGTCCGCGGACACCGTCCGCCCCGACGCCCACGCCCGCAGTGCCTCCACTTGCTCGGCCATCAGCACCGACAGCGGTCGGGTGGCGCGGATCTCGTTCATCAGCAGCTCGGTGTCCAGCGGCCGGCCTTCGGCGTGTGCCGCATACAGGCCAGCCACGATCGCCTGCTCGATCTCGGCGCCGGAGAAGCCATTCGCCGCCGCCGCCAGCGCGGGCAGTGCGAAGTCGTCGGCGTTGAGCTGGCGCCGGCCCAGGTGCAGCCGCAGCAGTTCCACGCGCACGTCGGGCGAAGGCAGGTCAACGAAGAAGATCTCGTCGAAGCGGCCCTTGCGCAGCAGCTCGGCCGGCAGCTCGTGCACCTGGTTGGCGGTGGCGACGATGAACACCGGCGCCTTGCGTTCGGCCATCCAGGTCAGCAGGTAACCGAGCACGCGGCGTGACACGCCGCCATCCTCGCCACCGCTGGCCAGGCCCTTCTCGATCTCGTCCATCCACAGCACGCAGGGCGCGAGTTGTTCGGCCGAGGCCAGTGCCTGGCGCAGGTTGGCTTCGGTCTCGCCGTGGTACTTGTTGTACAGCGCGCCCACGTCCAGGCGCAGCAGGGGCACGCCGAAGCCGGCGGCGGTGGCCTTGGCCAGCATCGACTTGCCGCAGCCCTGCACACCCAGCAACAGCATGCCGCGCGGCGGATCCAGCCCGGCCGGCGCCGAGCCGGCGATGAACGCGACCCGCCGCTGGTTGATCCAGCGCTTGAGCCGGTTGGCGCCGGCCACATCGCCGAAGCGCGCGCTGTCATGTTCGAAGAACAGGTGGCCGCTGCGGTTGAGCAGCTCGAACTTCAGCCGCGCCAGCTGCGGCAGGTCGTCGTCGCGCAGTGCGCCGTCGGCGTAGATCAGCTGGCGCGCGATGCGCCGGGCATCGACCAGGCTCAGGCCCTGCAGGTTCTTCAGGATCTTCTTCACCGCCTCGCTGTCGACTTCCACCCGTCGGCCGCCATGCTCGCGCGCATAGGCGTCGGCCTCCTCGCGCAGCATCTTCAGCAGGGCATTGGCATCGGGCAGGCGCGGGTTGAAGCGCACCGCCAGCGCTTCCAGCTCGGCCGGCAGCTCCACCTTGGCACCGATCAGCACCAGCACATGCGGCTCGCTGTGGCGGCGCTGGATCAGGTCGCGAAGGGCGCGCTGGTGGCTTGCATAGCCCAGGTAGGGATGGAAATCGAGCAGCAGGTAGACGCCGCGCTGGTCGGCCTGGCGGATCATCTGCAGGGCCGCGCTGGCATCGGGTGGCCCGACCGGCGGGTCCTCGCTGTCCAGGTCGATGCGGCGCAGGCCCTCGGTGATCGACCAGCGGTGCAGCGCCCGCCACACGTGCATCAGCGTCTGCCGGAACAGCTCGACGATGCGACCCTCGTCCTGGGTCTCGATCACGATCAGGGGGGTATTGGCGCGGATCAGTGCGCTCAGGTCCTGCAGTTCGCTCATGCCGGTTCGATCCTTCGGGGGCGCCACGATAGCAAAGGCGATGGCCACAGGTTCAGCACGGTGCTACCTCCCGTCACCACCGCCGGTGTACGCTCGGGGCACGTACCCGGAAGCGAGGCTGGCATGAAGACGATCCTGGTGGCCGGTTCCAAGGGCGGGGTGGGCAAGACCACCGTCGCCACCCACCTGGCCGCGTACGCGGCATTGCAGGGCAAGGCCACGGTGATTGCCGATGCCGACCCGCAGGGCTCCAGCACCCGCTGGGCGCAACGGCGTGCCGGGCTGGAAAGCGCGGTGCTCCCCATCGACGTGTACCGGAAGAAGCAGTGGGCGCAGAAGCTGCCCGACGGCACCGACACCGTCATCATCGACGCACCCGCCGGTGCGTTGGCCGACGATATCCCCCATTTCCTTGACGCTGCCGACGCGGTGGTGGTGCCGGTGCTGCCGTCGGCGCTGGATATCGAAGCCATCGTCGGCTTCCTCAACAGCCTGGCCCAGAACCCGCGCGTGCACAGCCGCAAGCTGCCGGTGGGGCTGGTCCTGAACCGCACCAAGCCCTGGACCCAGACCTCGCAGCAGGCGCTGCAGATGCTGGCCGAATGGCCGTACCCGGTGGTCGCGCAGCTGCGCGACAGCCAGAGCTACGTGGTCATGACCGGCCTGGGCCGCAGCCTGTTCGATTACCGCTCCGCCCAGGTACGCGAACACCAGGCCGACTGGGAACCGTTGCTGTCCTGGCTCAAGCTTTGATGCCTGCCTCACTCTTTCTGCTGCATCCTCTTCTTCATGGAAACCCGCGATGCGTGAACTGATCCTGCTGCGCCATGCCCATGCCGAACCGGCCACCCCCGGCCAGGCCGACCTCGACCGGCCGTTGTCGCCGGTAGGCCTGGCCGAAGCCGAAGCCGCCGGCAAGTGGCTGAAGGAAAACAACCTGCTGCCGGACTGCGTGCTGTGCTCGCCGGCACGGCGCACCCGCGAGACCCTGGAGGCCGTGCTCGGCACCATCGGCTACGTGGAGAAGCGCCTGGAAGACCGTATCTATGAGGCCACCCCCGGCACCCTGGCGGCGCTGGTGGACGACCGCCGTGACCTCGACCGGGTGCTGGTCGTCGGCCACAACCCGGGCCTGGAGCGCCTGGTGGCGCTGATGACCGAGGGCACCAGCAGCGACTACCGCGGCATGCCGCCGGCCGGCATCGCTGTGCTCGGCTTCCCGCGCGAGGCCTCGATCGAGCCGGGTGTGGCCAGCCTGAACGCGTTCTGGTGGCCGTGATCCAATGAGCCTGGCGCGGCGCAGCCGCTTCCTGCTGCCCGTGCTGCTGGCATTCGGACCGGCCTGGGCTGCGGCGCCACCGCCAACGCCCTTGCCGCCGGTGGTCGCCGAAGCGCATCGGGTCCTGCGCCTGGATACCCAACGCTCGCAGATCGGATTCGAGGTGCGCACCCGCTTCGGGCAGCGCATCGAAGGCCTGTTCCCACACTTCGAAGGCCGCATCGAGATCCTCTCCGATGGCCGTCACCAGGTGCACCTGAAGATGTTCACGCGCTCGGTCGAGATCCCCGGCAAGGCGCGCTACACCGGCTGGATGCGCGGCGAGGAGTTCTTCGACGCGGGCCGCCACCCGGTGGTCGAGTTCGACTCGCTGCCGTATTGGCCGGAGACCGTGGAAGACGGGGGCGACATCAACGGGCGGCTGACCCTGCGCGGGATCAGCCATCCCGAGACACTGAAGGTCGAGAAAGCGGAGTGCGCCCGACCCGGCTATGATTGCGACGTCGTCAGCCGCGGTACCGTGCAGCGAGGCCGGTATGGAATGGACAGCTGGCAGCTTGCCTTGAGTGACCGAGTGACCTTCGTATTGCGAGCGCGCCTGAGCGAGGCGCCGAAACCGTGAACCTCCTGCTGCGTGTACTGGCGCTGGCAACCGTGTTGCTGGGCAGCGGTTGTGCATCGCTGTCCCATGCCGAGCGTGACCGCGCCGAAGCGATCGCCGTGCAGGCGCGCTCGACCCAGGTGGATTGCCAGCGCGCCGACCGCTGCGCACAGGATTCACCGCTGCGGGCGCTGGCCGGCCGGGCGTTCACCGAATCCACCCCCGGGCGGCCGCGCCACTACGCCACCCTGCTGGACGAGGGCGAGGGCGCCCTTGTCGCACGCCTGAACCTGCTGCGCAGTGCCACCCGCAGCATCGACCTGCAGACCTACATCTTCGACAAGGACGACAGCGCCCGCCTGGTCATCGACGAACTGCTGGCCGCCTCGCGGCGCGGGGTGAAGGTGCGGGTGCTGATCGATCAGCTGTCGGCGATCTCCGACCTGCAGATCCTCGGTGCATTGTCCGGTGCCCACGAGAACTTCCAGCTGCGGGTCTACAACCCGACCTTCGGCAAGGCCCGGCTGAACTACTTCGACTACGCCGGCAGCGTGCTGTGCTGCTTCCGTCGCTTCAACCAGCGCATGCACAACAAGCTGCTGGTGATCGACGATGCGATCGGTGTGGTGGGTGGCCGCAACTACCAGGACGACTATTACGACTGGGACCGCGAATACAACTTCCGCGACCGCGACGTCATGATTGCGGGGCCGGAGGCGCGGGCGATGGCGGCCAACTTCGATGCCTTCTGGCGCGCCAAGCGCAGCGTACCGGCCGAACGCCTGAACGATGTTGGCCGCACGCTGTTGCGTGAAGGGGTGCCGGTGCTACCACCGGCCACCTTCCGGCGCCCGGAACGGGTGCAGCGGGTCAGCGCCGAAGCCAACGATACCGAGTTCGTCACGCGTTCCTTCGTGGACACCGCGCTGCCGGTGGCCTCGGTGCGCTATGTGGCCGACCTGCCGCGCAAGCATCGCCGAGAGAAGGCCGATGCGCCGCTGGCCGGCCAGCACGTGACCGAGCCGCAGCTGGATGCACTCATTGCCGGTGCGCAGAAGGAAGTGATCCTGCAGACGCCGTACCTGGTGCTGTCCAAGCCGGCACAGAAACTGTTCCGCGAGCTGCGCAAGCGCCCGCAGCCACCGCGCGTGGTGGTGTCCAGCAACAGCCTGGCGGCCACCGACAACCCGATCGTGTATGCGCTGTCGTACAAGTACAAGCGGCGCAACATGCGCGAACTGGGCTTCAACATCTTCGAATACAAGCCGTTCCCGCTGGATGCACCGGTCGACTACCGCAACCTGCTGCCCGACCCGATCGCTGCGCCCGAGGGCGACGACGACGGCGGGCGCAATCCGCTGATCGGCGGCAGCGCCGCCGGCAGCAATGCCGGTGGTGGCAGCGACGGAGATCTGGCCGCGCCCCGCAAGCAGGTGCCGGTGAATCATCCGCGTACCGGTAGTGCCTACCAGAACGCGCGCGAACGTCGCCGTGCCGCCGGCAGCGAGGTGGAAACGCGCCTGCTGCGCACCGAGACGCGGCCGTCCTTCCTCGGCAGCAAGGCGGTCAACAAGCCGTTGCCGGTCACCCGCAAGGGCGCGCGCATGGGCCTGCATGCCAAGTCGCTGGTGGTCGATCGCCGCATCGGCGTGGTCGGCACCCACAACTTCGATCCGCGCAGCGAGAACTACAACACCGAAGGCGCGGTGATCATCGACGACCCGGTGTTTGCCGAGCAGCTGGCCGAGAGCATCCTGCGCGATACCCATCCGCAGAACTCGTGGACGGTGGCGCCGCGGGCCAAGCCGCCGGTGCTGTCGGGCCTGAACTACAGTGTCGGCAAGGCCTCCGAAGCGTTGCCGATCCTCGACTTCTGGCCGTGGCGTTACGCCACCGACTACGAATTCAAGCCGGGCCCCGACTGTCCGCAGCCGCTGCCCCGGCAGGACCCGGCGTTCCACAACTGCTACGTCGCCGTCGGCGACTTCCCCGAAGTCAACGTCGGCCCGAAGTGGCTGCTGGTGCGCATGCTGACTGCATTCGGCGCCGGCCTCGTTCCCATCCTCTGAAGGTGCCCGCATGACCCAGGTATTCCGCGAAGCCGTTTCCATCGAGCAGCTCAACGCGCTCAGCCGCAACACGGCGATTGAATCCCTGGGCATCGTCTTCAGCGCTGCGGGCGAGGACTGGCTGCAGGCCACCATGCCGGTGGATGAGCGCACCCGCCAGCCGTACGGCATCCTGCATGGCGGTGCCTCGGTGGTGCTGGCCGAGACCCTGGGCAGCAGTGCCGGAAACCTGTGCGTGGATACGGCCAAGCAGATCTGCGTGGGCCTGGAAATCAACGCCAATCACGTACGCGCAGTACGCTCGGGCACGGTCACCGGTACTGCCCGCGCGCTGCACGTGGGCCGCAGCACCCAGCTGTGGGAGATCCGTATCGAGGATGAGCAGGGCCGGCTGGTATGCATCTCGCGGCTGACCCTGGCCGTGGTGGCGGCCGGCCACGGCTGAGCCCCTGGAGGCTCGTTGACGGTGGCAGAACCCAGCGTTCCCCATCGATTGCCCCGGTCGATCGGTCTTATGGCCTAAATCGGCTGGCAGCGATGACGGCCCTCCGGTATCGTGCGCGGATGACTTCCCCCACTCCGGCCCCCCGCGGCGGCGTGGCGCGTGTGTGCCGTTACCTGTACCGCGTACCGCTGCTGTTGGTCCACATCACCGTGTTCCTGCCGCTCATCCTGATCGGCATGCTTCCGCCGTGGGGCGAACTGCGCGTGGGCGAAGCGACCTTCGGCGCCAAGGTGGTGAACTGGTGGCAGGGTGGGCTGATGTGGATCTTCGGCTTCCGCCTGGTGCAGATCGGCAAGCCGCTGCCCGGCGCCGTGCTGTTCGTCGCCAACCATGTCAGCTGGGTGGATATCTGCATCCTGCACAGCCAGCGCATGATGGGTTTCGTCGCCAAGCGCGAAATCGCCAGCTGGCCACTGGTCGGTTGGCTCGCTGCGCGCGGGCAGACCATCTTCCACCAGCGCGGCAATACCGAATCGCTGGGTGGCGTGATGCAGGTGATGGCCGATCGCCTGCGTGCCGGCAGAGCCGTCGGCGTGTTCCCCGAGGGCCGCACCCGCGGTGGCCACGAAGTGGGGCCGTTCCATGCCCGCATCTTCCAGGCCGCGGTCGAAACCGGTGTTCCGGTGCAGCCGGTGGCACTGGTGTATGGCGTGCATGGCAATGCGCAGACCATCGTCGCATTCGGTCCGGGCGAGAGTTTCTTCGCCAATTTCCTGCGCCTGCTCGGTGAGCCGGCGCGACGTGCGGAAGTGCACTTCCTGGCGCCGATCGGTGCCCAGGACCTGGAAGGCCGTCGGCGCATCGCGGAAACCTCGCGCGCGCGCATCGTGGCGGCCATGAGCACGCAGTGAGGGTGCGGTGGCCCTGATCCCGCCACCTCTCCTGGACGCCGGTACGCCGACGCTGCACGCGGCTGACTATCAGCCGCCGCGCTGGCTGCGCAATCCGCACCTGCAGTCGATGCTCAGTTCCAGCCGCATGCGCCTGCAGCGTGGCCTGCTGCTGCTGGCCGCCACGGGTGCGGTCAGCGAGGAGCTGATCCTCGATGGCGGCGACGGCGTGCGCCTGCAGGGCTGGCACAGCCATGTCGAAGGCCGCGAACCGAAAGGCATGGCCCTGCTGCTGCATGGCTGGGAAGGCAGTGCCGAATCCAGCTACATGCGCATGGCGGCCGCGCGCATGCTGGAACAGGGCTTCGACGTGGTGCGCCTGAACTTCCGCGACCACGGCAACACCCATCATCTCAACCCCGGCATCTTCCATTCCAACCTGATCGACGAAGTGGTGCATGCCGCCGGCGATATCGCCCAGCGCTGGCCGCAGCTGCCGCTGGTGGCCGCCGGTTATTCGCTGGGCGGCAACTTCGTGCTGCGGCTGGCCCTGCGCGCGCCGGCCGCTGGCGTACCGCTGCTGCGGGTGGCGTCCGTATGCCCAGTGCTGGACCCGGCGCTGACGATGGACAGCATCGAGAACGGCCCGGCGATGTACGACTGGTACTTCCGCCGCAAATGGGCCGGTTCGCTGCGCCGCAAGCGCGACCTGTTCCCCGAGCTGAGCGACTGCGACGACCGCGTGCTGAAGCTGGACATCCGCGCGCTGACGGCATGGCTGGTCGAGCGCCACACCAGCTTCGGCTCACTGCAGGCCTATTTCGATGGCTACTCGATTGCCGGCGACCGCCTGTCCACCCTGCAGGTGCCGGCCGACATCCTGATGGCGCAGGATGACCCGGTGATTCCGTACGCGACCTTCAGTGACTGGCAGCTGCCGCGCCAGGCGCGCCTGGAAACCGCGTGTTGGGGCGGCCACTGCGGATTCATCGAGAACTGGCGGGGCGACGGCTTCTCCGAGCGCTGGGTTGCGCAACGCCTGCAGCGTGTCCTGCAGGCCTGAACCGGCAGCGGCGCGCAGCCCGCTACAATGCGGGTTTGCACTTGAAGCGGACTGCCATGCAAGACCAGATCATCCAAGCGTTGCGCCAGAACCAGGCCGACCAGGCCGTGCAGCTGGCCCAGGCGTGGACCCGTGACGAACCCGGCCTGGCCGACGCCCACCGCTGGCTGGCGCTTGCGCTGCAGCAGCAGGGCAAGGCCGAGGACGCGATGGAGGCGCTGCAGCAAGCGTTGCAGCTGGCCCCCGATGATGCCCAGCTGCACCTGCAGCACGCTGGCCTGCTGCTCGCCCTGCGCCAGTACCAGGGCGCTGACGAAGCGCTGGCACGCACCACCGGGCTCGACCCGAACTCCTTCTCCGCCTACCTGATGCAGGCCCACCTGGCGATCGGCCGCAACGACTTCGATGAAGCCCAGCGCCTGTCCACGCTGGCCTCGCGCGTTGAGCCGGACCACCCCGAACTGCTGACCATCGACGGCATGATCGCGCTGCGCCGCGACGACCCGGACCGCGCGCTGACGCTGTTGTCGGCCGCCAACCAGGCGCAGCCGAATGACACCCGCGTGCTCTATGCACTGGGCTTCGCCTACCTGGGCAAGGACATGCTGGCGTTCGCCGAGCAGGCGTTCCGCCGCGTGCTGGAACTGAACCCGGCCATCAGCTCGCTGCATGGCCTGGTGGTGCAGCTGGCGCTGCGCCAGGGCAACGTGGAGGCGGCTGCCGAAGCGATGCAGATCGCTCTGCAGCAGGAAGGCATGGATACACCGTCGATGCGTCGCCTGGCCGGTGAACTGGCGCTGCGCGGCGGCCAGCCGCTGCAGGCGCTGGACCACCTGCTGCCGCTGCTGGAATCGATCCCCGATGACCGCCAGGTGCTGCAGCTGCTGCTGATGTCCTGGCAGCGCCTGGGCCGCGAAGACGAGGCGCGCGCGCGCCTTGACGCCGCCCTGGAGCAGCATCCGCAGCTGCACGATCTGTGGCTGGCGCGCCTGTCGGTGGAAGAAGTGGGCAGCCCCACCGCCGCGGCGACGGTCGAACGCTGGATGGACGCCATGCCGGGCCACCTGCCGGCACTGGAAGCACGCCTGCGCCTGCATGACATGGTGGGCGAGCGCGAGCAGGCTGAAGCCATCGCCGAGCGCATCGTCAGCCTCGAGCCGGGGCGCGTGAGTGGTGAGACCCGCCTGGTCGAAGGCCTGCTGCAGCGTGATCCGGCTGCAGCAGTTGCCCGCGTGCAGGCGTTGATTGAGATGGCGCCGGAAGCTCATCGTGCCGACCTGCGTACCTGGCTGGGTGAAATCCAGGATCGCGCTGGCCAACCGGAACAGGCGCTGCAGACGTGGCTGGCGCTGCAGGCTGACCAGGCGCCACAGCGCCTGCCATTGCCGCCGCAGGCCAAGTCGCCGCCGAGCTGGCCTGACAAGGGCAGCATCGAGGGCGACGCCAGCTCTGCGCCGATCTTCCTGTGGGGTGCGCCGGGTTCGGGCGTGGAACGCGTGGCGACTGGCCTGGCCGCTGCCAGCCCGGTGCTGCGCAGTGATCGCTACACCAACCAAGCGCCCGATGATGCGTTCCAGAATTACCACACGCTGCAGGACCTGGCCTCGGGCGTACTGACCCCGGAGCGGCTGGTGCAGCGCTGGCGCGAGCAGCTGCCGGCGCGCGGCTTGCAGAGCGACACCGTGATCGACTGGCTGCTGTGGTGGGACAACGCCCTGCTGTGGGCGCTGCGCCCGCAACTGCCGCAGGGGCGCCTGCTGCTGGTGCTGCGTGATCCGCGCGACATGCTGCTGGACTGGGTGGCCTACGGTGCCGCCGCACCGCTGGCGATGACCTCGCTGGCCGAAGCCGGCGAATGGCTGACGCGCGCACTGACCCAGATCGCCACGCTGCACGAGGAAGACCTGTACCCGCACGTGCTGCTGCGCATCGATCAGATCGGCAACGATCCGCACGCGATGGCCGAACTGCTGGGCCGCCTGTTCGAGCGGCCGATGCCGCCGGCTGCACAGCTGGGCGCACCGCGCTTCCCGCCGGGCCATTGGCGCAACTACCGCGACGTGATGAGCGCCGCCTTCGCCCAGCTCACCCCGGTTGCGGTGCGCCTGGGCTACCCGGAAGAATGAGGAGAGTGCAATGCAGCTGAGCAGCAACAGCCTGACCAACGGCGCACCGATCGACCGTGAGTTTGCCGCCGGCGATGCCGCCGGCTTCGCCCCGGACCGCAACCCGCACCTGGCATGGAGCAGCGTGCCCGATGGCACCCGCTCGTTCCTGCTGGTGTGCGTGGACCCGGATGTGCCGACCGTGCCAGAGACAGTGGGCCGTACCGACATGACCGTACCGCGCGACCAGCCGCGCTGCGATTTCGTGCACTGGGTGATGGCCGATATCCCGGCCTCGGTGCAGGAGATCGCCGCCGGCAGCTGCAGCGATGGCTTCGTGGTGAAGGGCAAGCCCGCGCCTGCGGGTCCGGCCGGCAGCCGCCAGGGCCTGAACGACTTCACCGGCTGGTTTGCCGGCAACCCGGACATGGCCGGTGATTACCTGGGCTACGACGGCCCGTATCCGCCGTTCAACGACGAGCGCGTGCACCGCTATTTCTTCCGCGTGTTCGCGCTGGACGTGGCGACGCTGGAGCTTCCGGCACGCTTCACCGCCGCCGATGCCTACCGCGCGTCGCACGGCCACGTCCTGGCCGAAGCCACCCTGCATGGCACCTACACGCTGAACCCCGCGCTGTAACCGCAACCCGGTAGCGCCGGCCGCTGGTCGGCGTTGCTTCTGTAGAGTCGAGCCATGCTCGACGCTACAAAGACGAACGGCAATACCCCGCAAACCCCGCCAGAAACGCATCGGCCTCGGCGCGATGCGCCTGCGAACGCAGCACATCCGCCACCTGCTGCGGCTCCAGCCCCAGCACCGGCACGCGCAGGAACAGTCCGGCATTGAACGCCGCACTCACCGTCGACAGCACCGCGCGCAGCGCCTGCAGCATGTCCTCGCCACGATGCGAGGCGTGCACCAGCGCGATCGGCCGGCCCACGATCTGGTCACCGGAGACCAGCCAGTCGATGGCGTTCTTCAGCCCGCCGGGAATGCCGCGCACGTATTCCGGGCTGCACACCAGCACGCCGTCGCTCTGCGCGATCGCCGCCTTGAAGTCGGTGACGCTGCCCGGCTCATCGGTGCCTTCGAGGTCGGGCGAGAACACGGGCAGATCGCCAATGCCGGTGTAGACCTCCAGCTCCATGCCCGTCGGTGCGATGGCCTGCAACGCCCGCAGCAGCGCCGTGTTGGTCGATTGCCGGCGCACGCTGCCGGAGATGGCGAGAATCTTCATCGCCGCAAGGCTAGCACGCGGGTTCGCGTCCTCCTGGTAGAGCCGGCCGCTGACCGGCTTTGCTTCGGCAGAGTCGAGCCATGCTCGACTCTACACAACGAAGAAGGGCGGCCTTTCGGCCGCCCTTCTGTCGTCTTACTTCTTCTCGATGGCCGACTCGACCACCATGTCCAGCACGTACGCCTGCGACGGCGCGTCGGCCGGCGGGTTCTTCACGTCGTAGCGCTTCACGCGCACCACGTTGCGCACGCCGTCCTCGTGGGTGTAACCCTCGATGTTGCCGTAGAAGTTCTCGAACTTGCCCGGCTCACCCTGCTTCAGGCCCTTGTCGTCGAACTTCACTTCACGCACCTGCAGGCACTGGTAGTCCGGGATCAGCGGGTGCGAGCACTTCTCGGTCTTGGCGGCCACTTCCAGGAACACGGTTTCGCCGGCGCCGCCGTAGCGGGTTTCAGCGGTCGGTTCCGGGTTGAACACCAGCACGTCGCCCTTGGCGGTGGTCAGGGTCAGCTTGCCATCGGCATCCTGCTCGGCCTTCAGCTCGCCCTGCAGGCGGCTCGACACGGCCTCGTCCAGCGCCATCAGCGCCTTGTCGGTGCAGGCCATCAGGGTCGAGGCCATCGCACTGACCGTCAGCTTGCCGTCGGCCAGGGTGTAGCCGCCACCCATGTGGTTGCAGGCGTTGCTGACCGACAGGCGGCCATCAGCGAAGTTCAGGGTGACCGGCTTGTCCTCGCGGGCGAACAGCGCGTCGATACGCTTGCCGTCGGCGCCGGTGGCCTGCTGCAGCAGCCAGTGCTGGCTCTGCAGGCGCTGCGCATCCAGGTGCGCCAGCGTCTGCTGGTCTGCTGCCTTGGCCGCGGCCGGGGCCACATCGTCGCCGCCGTTGCCGGCCGGGGCCGGGGTCTGGCTGCAGGCGGCCAGCAGGGCCAGCGGGAGGAGCAGGGTGAGCTTGCGGTTCATGGTGATTCTCCTTGGGGAACCGTGGGGGAAACGGGGTGGGGCCGGCAATGGGGTTGCCGTGCCCCGGCGCTGTTCAGCTGCCGGAGGGCAACCACAGCAGCAGCGCCGCGCCCAGCGCGATGCGGTAAATGGCGAAGGCGGTGAACCTGTGCGACTTGATGTAGCCCATCAGCCACTTCACTACGACGAAGCCGGTGACGGCCGCGGCAAGGAAGGCCACGCCCACGTCGGTCCAGTTCTCGCTGCCCAGCTGCCCGGCCTTGGCCATTTCCAGGAAGGTGTAGGCGCTGGCGGCGAACATGGTGGGAATGCCGACCAGGAACACGAACTCGGCGGCGGCGGCGCGGCGGCTCAGGCCCAGCAGCATGGCCAGGAAGATCGCCGAGGCCGAGCGCGAAGTGCCGGGGAACACGCCGGCCACCACCTGCGCCAGGCCGACGCCGATCGCCACTGTCCAGGTCACCTGGTCGCGGTCGGGCAGGCGCGCGGTGTAGGCCTCCACCAGCAGCATCCAGACGCCACCGATGATCAGCGCCCAGGCCACCGGGCTGACCGTCTCCGGCAGCGACCAGCCCGCCTTGCGCACCACCAGGCCGACCACGGCGGTGACCAGGAAAGCGGCGCCCAGTTTGAACACGTACTCGCGGTTCTCGCGCTGCCCGAAGCCGGTGGCCAGCTGCAGCAGGCGCTGGCGGAACACCAGCACCACCGCCACGATCGCGCCGGCCTGGATGACGATGTTGAAGAAGTCCGAGCGGGCACCCAGCCAGTGCTGGGCGATGAGCAGGTGGCCGGTACTGGAGATCGGCAGGAATTCGGTCAAGCCTTCGAGGATGCCCAGCAGCAGGGCGGAGAGCAGGTCGGACATGGACGGTGCGGGCACGCGCGGCAGGAAGGAAGAAGGTCGAGAGGATAGACGATCCCTGCTGCACCAAACGGGTGCGTCGGGTGATGGGTGCACCTGATTGGTGCGCACTGATTTGCACCGGTCCGGGGCGCCCTTTTTGAAATCAATGACTTGCGGGCCGCAAAAAGTTGGCACGGTCGTTGCTGTACCTCAGCAGGCATTCATCCCCATCCGAGGTCGTACCGATGTCCGTGGAAAACGTAGAAAAGCTGATCAAGGACAACCAGATCGAGTTCGTCGACCTGCGCTTCGTCGACATGCGTGGTGTCGAGCAGCACGTGACCTTCCCGGTCAGCATCGTCGAGCCGTCGCTGTTCGAAGAAGGCAAGATGTTTGATGGCAGCTCGATCGCCGGCTGGAAGGGCATCGCCGAATCGGACATGGTGCTGCTGCCGGATACCGCCAGCGCCTACGTCGATCCGTTCTACGCCGATCCGACCATCGTGATCAGCTGCGACATCCTCGATCCGGCCACCATGCAGCCGTACGGCCGTTGCCCGCGCGGCATCGCCAAGCGCGCCGAGGCCTACCTGAAGTCCTCCGGCATCGCCGAAACCGCGTTCTTCGGCCCGGAGCCGGAATTCTTCATCTTCGACTCGGTCCGCTTCGCCAATGAAATGGGCCACACCTTCTTCCAGGTCGACTCGGAAGAAGCGGCGTGGAACAGCGGCGCCAAGTACGACGGCGCCAACAGCGGCTATCGTCCGGGCGTGAAGGGCGGCTACTTCCCGGTGCCGCCGACCGATACCCTGCACGACCTGCGCGCCGAGATGTGCAAGACCCTGGAACAGGTCGGCATCGAAGTGGAAGTGCAGCACCACGAAGTGGCCACCGCCGGCCAGTGCGAGATCGGCACCAAGTTCAGCACCCTGGTGCAGAAGGCCGACGAACTGCTGCGCATGAAGTACGTGATCAAGAACGTCGCGCACCGCAACGGCAAGACCGTCACCTTCATGCCCAAGCCGATCGTCGGCGACAACGGCAGCGGCATGCACGTGCACCAGTCGCTGTCCAAGGGCGGCACCAATCTGTTCTCCGGTGACGGCTACGGCGGCCTGAGCCAGCTGGCGCTGTGGTACATCGGCGGCATCTTCAAGCACGCCAAGGCCATCAACGCCTTCGCCAACTCGGGCACCAACAGCTACAAGCGCCTGGTGCCGGGCTACGAAGCACCGGTGATGCTGGCCTACTCGGCCCGCAACCGCTCGGCCTCGTGCCGCATTCCGTGGGTCTCCAACCCGAAGGCGCGCCGTATCGAGATGCGCTTCCCGGATCCGATCCAGTCCGGCTACCTCACCTTCACCGCGCTGATGATGGCCGGCCTGGACGGCATCAAGAACCAGATCGACCCGGGCGCACCGAGCGACAAGGACCTGTACGACCTGCCGCCGGAAGAAGAGAAGCTGATCCCGCAGGTCTGCTCCTCGCTGGACCAGGCGCTGGAAGCACTGGACAAGGACCGCGAGTTCCTGAAGGCCGGCGGCGTGATGAGCGATGACTTCATCGACGGCTACATCGCGCTGAAGATGCAGGAAGTGACCAAGTTCCGCGCGGCCACCCACCCGCTGGAATACCAGCTGTACTACGCCAGCTGACCGGTGGCGATGGCGGTGGGCTTCCCCTTCCCACCCACCGCCATTGCTCCCGTTCTCGCGGCTGGGGAGCCGCGGTCAGATCGGGGTTGTTGCACGGGGTCGGATCCCTTTCATGCGTGAAAGGGCTCTGGCCCCACGCCAAGGATCCCTGATCCAGGGGCAAGAGAAAGACCGGATACGCGACCAGGGCCGCCCTCCCTCCCGCGTCGGTCGTGCATGAGAGAGGCACGGCCGTCCCGGCCCTGTACGTGTCCGGTGCAACAGCCACGGCCATCAACCTGATGGCCGCTGGTTGCCTGATGCCAACGCGCGCTGGCGCGCTGGCCCCATCCACCCTCGGGACATGCGCATGAAACTGATCTCCGCCATCATCCGGCCGTTCAAGCTCGACGAGGTCCGCGAGGCCCTGTCCGACGCAGGCGTGTCGGGCATCACCGTGACCGAAGTGAAAGGCTTCGGCCGCCAGAAGGGCCACACCGAGCTGTATCGCGGCGCCGAGTACGTCGTCGACTTCCTGCCCAAGATCAAGATCGAAACCGTGGTCACCGATGAGCGTGCCGACGCAGTGATCGAAGCGATCCAGTCGTCGGCAGGCACTGGCAAGATCGGTGACGGCAAGATCTTCGTCACCGCCGTCGAACAGGTCATCCGCATCCGCACCGGCGAAATCGGTGCCGACGCGCTGTAACCCCCTTCCGGAGACTCCCCCATGAAGATGCGCCTTCTCACCGGGTGGCAAGCCCGGTTCCACTTCGTGTGCCTGTTGATGCTGCTCAGCGCGCTGGCCGCCGGTGCGTGGCCGGGCAATGCCCACGCGCAGGTCCAGGTGTCGCCGCTGCCGAGCGAAAGCGTGGCGGTCGAACCACTGCAGGATCCTGCAGCGGCAGCCGCTGCACCGGCCGTGGCCGAAGCGGCCGCCGCCTATGACCGCGGCGACGTGGCGTGGATGCTGACGTCCACCCTGCTGGTGCTGTTGATGGTGGTGCCGGGGCTGGCGTTGTTCTACGGCGGCCTGGTGCGTTCGAAGAACGTGCTGTCGGTGCTCAGCCAGATCCTGGTGGTGTTCTCGCTGGTGCTGCTGCTGTGGGTGGCCTATGGCTACAGCGCGGTGTTCAGCGCCGGCAACCCGTTCTTCGGCTCGTTCACCGAATTCGCCTTCCTCAAGGGCTTCACCCCCGATTCGGTGGGCAACACGCCGATCAAGGGCCTGCCGGATTACCTGTTCGTCGCCTTCCAGTCGACCTTCGCCGGCATCACCACCGCGCTGATCGTCGGTGCCTTCGCCGAGCGCATCAAGTTCCGTGCGGTGCTGCTGTTCTCGGCGCTGTGGTTCACTCTCAGCTACATCCCGATGGCGCACATCGTCTGGGGCGGCGGCTATTTGGGTGAACTGGGCGCGATCGACTTCGCCGGTGGCACCGTGGTCCACATCAATGCGGGCGTGGCTGGCCTGGTGGCCGCATGGTTCGTCGGCAAGCGCCTGGGCTATGGCCAGACCGCGCTGAAGCCGCACAACGTGCCGTTCACCTATATCGGCGCGATGCTGCTGTGGGTCGGCTGGTTCGGCTTCAACGCGGGCTCCGCCGCCGCTGCCGATACCGTCGCCTCGCTGGCCTTCCTCAATACCGTGCTGGCGACTGCCGCAGCGGTGCTCGGCTGGACGCTGGTGGAAGCAATCAGCAAGGGCAAGCCGTCGGCACTGGGCGCAGCCTCGGGCGCGGTGGCCGGCCTGGTCGGCATCACCCCGGCCTGCGGCACCGTCGGCCCGCTCGGCGCGATCATCATCGGCTTCGTCGCCGGCGTGGTCTGCGTGTGGGGCGTGACCGGTTTGAAGCGCCTGCTGAAGGTGGACGACACCGCCGACGTGTTCGGTGTGCATGGTGTCGGCGGCATCGTCGGCGCGATTCTCACTGGTGTGTTCAGTGCACAGTCGCTGGGCGGCACCAAGGCCGATCTGGATATCGCCCACCAGGTCTGGGTGCAGGTGGTCAGCGTCGGCCTGACCGTGGTCTGGTCGGCGGTGGTGACCACGCTGATCCTGCTGGTGGTGCGCAGCGTGGTCGGCCTGCGCGTGACCGAGGAAGCGGAACGCACGGGCCTGGATGTGACTTCGCACGGCGAGTCCGCCTACGAGGCCTGAGGTAT
>NZ_JAOCFV010000007.1:0-145845 GCF_029842145.1 Stenotrophomonas sp. GD03794 | reverse complement strand
AAAAGGAATTTGGACGTTGTGTCCAGATTGGCCGGCCAATTCGGTCCGGCTATTGATCGCTGTATCCAATTGGAATGGAGAATCAGGATGAGTTCTATGGCATTGGATGTCGCAGGCTTTGAAGCTGGGATGCTGCAGAGGGCCGAAGACGCAACGTCGATTGGCACCGCATTTGAAGTGGTGAGGAATGGTGCGGTAGCACTGTTCTGCTCGGACTGTTGCGGCAGCAACGGCAATGACTGCGTGCCGGAAATCGACCCGGGCATCAACTGACGCAGATCGAGGGCGAAGGCGGTTGCCTTCGCCCTCTTCATTATCGAGAGCACATTCCATGGATGGATTCAACGCACCGGAGGAGTTCGAGCGGAGCCTCCATGCCTATGCAGGCAGTGACCACGCTGGCACCAACGCGCTTGCGCTGGTCCTGCCATCCACGCGTGCAGTCTTGACCAGAAGCAGCCAGCTCGCAGATGCAGGGCGCCTACGCGTTGTGTGTAACGAGAACAGCCCTGGGTTGAGCGCAAGCGGCATGGTTCGGCTGGCGCAGTCCGGCCAGCGACCAGCACTCGTCATTTTCTCGGACCAGCTTGTCTCAGCACACGAAGCAACCCTGCTGATTCGGACCTCGCGCGAGGACATCTACGTCTCGCCGCTCGAAATGATCCTCAATCAGCGCTACGGCTATGCACTGTCGTTCTGGGGCATACAGGGCTATTC
The DNA here is from genome assembly GCF_029842145.1 of Stenotrophomonas sp. GD03794. Classification (NCBI taxonomy): domain Bacteria; kingdom Pseudomonadati; phylum Pseudomonadota; class Gammaproteobacteria; order Lysobacterales; family Lysobacteraceae; genus Stenotrophomonas; species Stenotrophomonas sp. GD03794. The sequence continues at coordinate 145,128 of NZ_JAOCFV010000007.1, read as the reverse complement.
CACGATCGAGGCCCATTCGGCCGACAGCAGCGCGATCCTGCACGGGATCATCGACCATCTTCACCAGTGCAGCAGCCTGGGGGATCAATGGTTGCTGCGCGAACAACAGTCACTGCGCAGGCCGGCGATCAGGACATACAACGCGCGCAGAAAGATCAGGATGTTCCGATCCGCACTGCTGGCACAGTACCAACCCGACAGTATCGATGCCGAACTCGACGCCTTGATGGAAGCGATCGATACGCTTGAAGGCGATGTCGTTGATCGACAGGGAAAGCTTGCATGCTGATTCCGCAATTGTTGACTCAACTTGCCCGTCCCTTGCGCCGCCTTGATCGGCGGATTGCCTGGATCGAGTCGATCATCAAGACCCCTCTGACCGACGACGACGAGCACTACCTGCGTGTTGCCTGCGCCGAATCGGGAAACACGAGATTTGGCGAATACTACTACTGGTACCTGCAGAAGCTGTTCGTTGCCAACGTTCTGCGGCGTGGGAACCGGACCGAGTTCCTGTCCCTGCTCAGTCGCGCCGACCGAACGGACTACAGCGCATTCGATGAACTGGCACGTACGCCACGCGGGCTTCTGATCGCAGTGCCGCACCATGCCCACTACATTCTGTCGATCATCATGCTGGCGGAGCGTTTACGGCACGAGCGGAAAACCTTCCTGTTCTATGGAAACCCGGAAACCCATCCAGGCAACGAAATCTTCGACAGGCTCAACGGCTGGTTCTGGAACGAGGACAACGGTGTTGGTTTCGTCCATGACACCCGCAAAGGCCTGGCAACAGCCATCCGTGAACTGAGGGCAGGCGCAGCCGTCTTCATCCTGCCGGACGTTTTCAAGGACGAGAACGCCACGTACCCCATCAGCTTCTGCAAGCGCTCGATGAGCATCATGCTCGGCACCGCCGCATTGTCCCGCAGAACCGATGCGCTGATCGTCCCGATGATCTCCACCCCCGTCGCGTCGGGCCTGGGCTTCAGGAGCGTTTTCGCACCGCCGTGCGCTGAGCCGGCACCTGCAGCACAGGGCCAGTCCGAACGCAGGCTGCTTGCAGACGACTACCGCGTCATGCGCGGGCTCTTCGCCTTCTATGAACACCACATGCAGCACCAGCTGATCTACTGGCAGAACGTACGGCAACACATCGCCCAGAACGGCCCTCATCTTGAGGTGCCGAGGTCCGATGTGGCGCGCGTGGCCGGGCTGCTGGCCCGCGACCCCGACATGCTCGCCCCTACCGCAGTAATTGACCTGAGAAGAGACGCAACGGCACCCACATGCTGAAACAGAAATCACGTCTTGTGCTCCTCATTGCATTGGCGCTTTCCGCGGCGGGCATCAACTGCGCCGCCGCAGTAGATGCCACCGAGCCCCCATTGCGCACCCTTGATACCGTCGTGGTGTCCGGGGTTGCGCCGGGTCCCGGACTCTGGAGAGTCTCGCGTGGCGAGCACACACTCTGGATCCTGGGCACGCTCAAGCCGGTGCCATCCTCGATCACATGGGATTCGGCAGCGGTGCGAGAGGTGATTGCCGAGGCTCAAGCCGTGCTGTGGGAGCCATCCTTCACCGTAGACGTCGACACCGGCTGGCTCGGCAAGCTGTCGCTTGGCTACAGCTACATGAAGGCACAGAACAATCCTGGCAATGCGCAACTCAAAGACATCCTGGCACCGGATGTATACGCGCGCTGGCAGAATCTGCGCGACACGTACCTCGCTGGCCGCAGCAACCTCGAAGGCAAGCGCCCGCTTGCCGCGGCGGACGAGCTGATGTCGGCGGTGATGGCCCAGCGTGGCCTGAGCAGCAAGGGGGTGGTCGCTCCCGTCATCGTCGCCGAAGTGAAGGCGCGCGGCATCGGACTGCACACACCTCGATATACGCTCAAGCTCTCGCGCCAGAACGCCGCGCAGATGCTCAAGGCAGTCAGGTCAACGTCGATCGACGACAGCGCCTGCCTGGTGGCAACCATGGATCTTGTCGAATCCGGCATGGATCGCCTGGTAACCAACGCAAATGCATGGTCTACGGGCGAGACCGCCCGGATCGACGTATCCCTGACCTCGAAACGGGATGAACTTTGCACGGACTCGCTCAGCAACGCGCCCGCAGCCCGTGCTTTTGGCATGCCCGACATCCGCACGGTCGTAAGGGAGAAATGGCTTGCGGCCGCAGACAAGGCACTGCAGACCAACACGACGACGCTCGCGGTGCTTCCCATCGCCGACCTGTCCGGCAACGACGGATACATCGATGCGCTGCGCCAGCGCGGATACGAGGTCGAGTCACCTTGAACGCCCTCCCGCAGTGACCGACCGATGTCGCCTCGAGTGGATCGACTATCGGCGCTTTTCCTGGCATCGGCAGCACAACTGACCTTGCTGATCCTGCTGTGCCAGGTCGCCGGCAGGTCACCTGTAAACGCCGGGGATGATGAAACGAGGGTATCGCTCGTGTTCATCGAGCGCCCTCTCGCGCGGGCGCCCGTTCCCGCTGCCATGCCCCGGGCATTGGGAGGGACCGGCAGGACTGCTGGCCCGGCGCTGCCAGTTGCATCTGCGGCGCCCCGCAGGCCCACGCTGGACGTGGTCGATGAAGCACCTGGACCTGCGATGGCTGTTGCCCCCGCACCGCTCGACCTTGCCATTCGTCCAGATGATATCTCGTTCAAGCGCCCCTCCCTGACAAGACCGGCCCAGGCCGCCTTTCCGGCGCGCGAGCCCACATTGCAGGTGAGCGTCGAAGACAACTCATGGATGGGAAGGTATGCACGCATGGGGCGGAGGATGGCGTGCGCAGAACTGCGGCAGGCGCTTGCATCAAACCCCGGCAGTGCCGAGGCCATCATCAGGACGATGGAGCAGCGCAAGTGCATGAACTAGCCATCGCCATGGTGCTTGCTCCAGCAACTGGAACTGACAGGAGCGCCGGGTGTGAATAAAGCCCTCGAGAAGGCCATGCCGGTGGCACGTACCCTCCGGCTGCTGGCGAGTCTTTCGCGCAACCACCTGCCACTCCTGGCGGGTGCACTGACCAGCATCGTGGTTGCAACCACGTTCGCCCTTGCCGTTCCCATCGCCGCAAGGGGCAACCGCGGCCTGGACCTGAACAGCCTGGAGAAGATCGACAACATCTTCCTGACACTTGCCTTGATCTCAGTGGCGATTGGCGTGGCCACGGCAATGCGGGTCTACTTCATCAATCGCCTCGCTGACGAAGTCACCAATGACCTGCGGGGGCAGCTGTTCTCACGATTGCTCGTCCAGCCGCTGGAATTCCATCAGCAGCAGCCATCAACGGAACTGCTTTCACGATTGACCTCGGATATCGAGCACCTGCGGATAGCCATCGGGGTCAGCTTCTCTGTGGCAATACGCAGCGGAATCATGCTGGCCGGTGCGGTCACCATGTTGTTCATTACCGACCCTGGCCTGGCGCTGCTGACGATCGCCGCCATCCCGTTTGCATCGGTTCCCATCGCCGTGGGCTCCAAGCACCTGCGGGCCAGCGCGCGCGACTACAATGATCTGCTTGCGCAATCGCGCGTCGTTGCGGCGGAAGCGCTGGGCCATATCAGGGCGGTGAAGGATTTCGCCCGCGAACCCTTCGAGACAGAGCGCCATGCGGCGACGCTCGATGCCAGCGTCAGCGGAGCTCGTCGGCGCACGACCTGGCAGTCTGTGCTGACGGCATTGTCATTGATCGTCATGCTGCTGGGCATCACCGCTGTGTTATGGACAGGCACCCACAAGGTCATGGACCGGACGCTCTCGGCGGGCCAGCTGGGACAGTTCGCCATGTATGCCGTGATGTGCGGCATGGCCGCCGCCGCGCTTCTGGACACATGGGGCGCGCTGCAGCGCTCCGCCGGAGCGACTGATCGCATCACCGCATTTGGTGACCTGCCACACCATGAGGCGCAGGAAACCAGGCTGGTGCAGGCTCTGCAGGGATGCATCCGATTCGAGAATGTCGATTTCTGGTATGCCGCTGCGCCCGACAGGCCCGTCCTGCGACGCTTGAACCTGGACATTGCGAAGGGGGAAAAGGTCGCCATCGTGGGCGCATCCGGCGCGGGCAAGAGTACGCTGCTGTCGCTGCTTCTGCGCCTGCATCCCGTGCGGGCGGGCGCCATCTTCATCGACGGCCACGATATCTCCACGTTCCAGCCTGCAAGCATCCGCAACGCTATCGGCACGATCTCGCAGGCGCCGGCGATTTTCGGCCGATCCGTGCTTGAGAACATCCGATACGGCAAGCTCGATGCTACCGACGAGGATGTCAGGAACGCAGCAGTGTCTTCAGGCGCAGATGCCTTCATCAATGAATTGCCCGCTGGCTACGATGAGCCCTTGGGCGAACGCGGAGCCCGATTGTCAGGCGGCCAGCAGCAACGGGTAGCCATTGCGCGCGCACTGTTGAAGCGGGCCGATATCCTGCTGCTCGACGAGCCGACATCGGCGCTCGATTCACACGCCGAACAGGCGGTACATGACCATGTTTTCGGAACGGGCACGGGGCCGACCACGCTCATCGTCGCACACCGGTTGCAGACCATTCTTGCCGCCGATCGAATCGTACTCATCGATGAAGGTGCGGTCGCCGCCACCGGGTCGCACGAAGAACTGCTGATCCGCAGCGCTCGATACCGCGACCTGATCAGGCCGCAGATGCAGGCCATGGTCGAATAATGGCCACCATAGCGTGCCACCCGCAGAACAGGAAAGGCCGCCCGGAGGCGGCCTTTCTGTTTCAAGCAGCCGGCCAGCGGCCGGCTCTACAGAATCGTCTGCCGGAGGCAGTCGATCTTATTTCACCAGCTTGGCGATGGCAGCGCCCAGGTCGCCCGGCGAGCGGACGGTGACAACACCGGCAGCTTCCATCGCGGCGAACTTGCCTTCAGCAGTGCCCTTGCCGCCCGAGGCGATCGCACCGGCGTGGCCCATGCGCTTGCCGGCCGGAGCCGACGCACCGGCGATGAAGCCGACGACCGGCTTCTTCACGTGGTTCTTGATGTACTCGGCGCCGGCTTCTTCAGCGTCGCCGCCGATTTCGCCAACCATGATGATGCCTTCGGTCTGCGGGTCTTCGTTGAACAGCTTCAGGCAGTCGACGAAGTTCAGGCCGTTGATCGGGTCACCGCCGATGCCGATGCAGGTGGACTGGCCCAGGCCGACTTCAGTGGTCTGCTTGACCGCTTCATAGGTCAGGGTGCCCGAACGCGACACGATGCCGATCTTGCCCGGCTGGTGGATGTGGCCCGGCATGATGCCGATCTTGCACTCACCCGGGGTGATGACGCCCGGGCAGTTCGGCCCGATCAGCACGGTGTCCGGATGCGAGCGGGTCAGCACGTTCTTGACGCGCAGCATGTCCAGCACCGGGATGCCTTCGGTGATGCAGACGATGACCTTGATGCCGGCAGCAGCGGCTTCCAGGATCGCGTCGGCCGCGTACGGCGGCGGCACGTAGATGACCGAAGCGTTGGCGCCGGTGCTCTGCACGGCGTCGGCAACGGTGTTGAAGACCGGCAGGTCGATATGGGTGGTGCCACCCTTGCCCGGGGTCACGCCGCCAACAACCTGGGTGCCGTACTCGATCATCTGAGTGGCGTGGAAGGTGCCCTGCTGGCCGGTGAAGCCCTGCACGATCACCTTGGTGTTCTTGTTAATCAAAACAGACATGGGAATTCCTTGGTGTCGGATCAGGCAGCGTTCTTGACAGCTTCAACGATCTTCTTGGCGCCATCGTTGATGTTGTCAGCCGGGATGATGGCCATGCCACTGTCGCGCAGCAGCTGCTTGCCTTCTTCCACGTTGGTGCCTTCCAGGCGCACCACGACCGGAACCTTGACGCCCACTTCCTTCACGGCGGCGATGATGCCTTCGGCAATCATGTCGCAGCGGACGATGCCGCCGAAGATGTTGACGAAGATGCCTTCAACCTTGTCCGAGGACAGGATCAGCTTGAACGCTTCGATGACGCGCTGCTTGTTGGCACCGCCGCCCACGTCCAGGAAGTTCGCCGGCTCGCCGCCGTTGAGCTTGATGACGTCCATGGTGGCCATGGCCAGGCCGGCGCCGTTCACCATGCAGCCGATGTTGCCGTCCATGGTGACGTAGTTGATGTCCAGCTCCGAAGCGATCACTTCGGTCGGATCTTCCTGGGTCTTGTCGCGCATGGCGACCAGGGCCTTCTGGCGGAACGCGGCGTTGTCGTCGCTGTCGAACTTGCCGTCCAGCGCGTACAGGTTGCCGTCATCCAGGATGGCCAGCGGGTTGATTTCAACCAGCGCCAGGTCCTTTTCGTTGAACAGGCGGTACAGGTTCACCATGATGCTGGCGAACTGGCCGGCCTGCTTGGCGGTCAGGCCCAGCTTGAAGCCGAAATCACGGCCGTGGTAACCCTGCACGCCTTCGACGAAGTCGACGTTCAGCGAGTGGATCAGCTCCGGGGTTTCAGCCGCGACCTGCTCGATCTCCACGCCGCCTTCCGAAGAAGCGATGTAGGTGATGGTCTTGGTGCCACGGTCGACCAGCACCGACAGGTACAGTTCCTTGACGATTTCACCGGCAGTGGTCACCAGCACCAGGTTGACCGGCAGTTCAACGCCAGCGGTCTGGTAGGTGGCCATCTTGGTGCCGAGCATCTTGGCCGCAGCGGCCTTCACGTCGTCGGTGGTCTTGCAGAACTTGACGCCGCCAGCCTTGCCGCGGCCGCCAGCGTGGATCTGCGCCTTGACCATCCAGGGGCCCTGGCCCAGGGAGTTGGCAGCGGCAACAGCTTCGTCCGGGGTCGCAGCGACCTTGCCGGCCGGGACCGGGATGCCGTACTCGGCAAGCAGTTGTTTTGACTGGTATTCGTGGAAATTCATGCGTCACCGTGGGAATAGGAACGACCGCACGCAATTCCTCAGGGCCCCGGCGGGGCGCCGGCATGGACCGCGGCGGGCCCACTATTGTGGCCGAGCCGGCGCCGGGGCGCAAAGAAGTCTGTACAAAACGCCAGACCCGGCCAGATTTCCACCGTCATTCAGGCAGTTGCGTCGAGGCCGCCGTTGCCCACCGGTATCCATGGCGGGCCAAATGCGCGATCCAGGGCGCTCCGGCGGCACCTGTGCGGGGGCCCTATACTGGTCAACCAGGGTGTGTAGAGTCGGGGGTGCTCGACGGCTTCCACCGCGGGCCACTTCGAAGCGACATGCCCGCCCGGCTTCAGGGGACGCCGGGCAGGCCTGTCGCAGATTCCAGACCCAGGCAGCCAGAAGGGGAGTTCCGGCGTGTCACCCAGTGCTTCATTGATCGACCGCATCGAATCGATCCCGCGGCGTGAGCTGTACTTCTTCGCGCTGTACCGAGTGCTGATCGCCTCGGTCATCGCCGCCCTGCTCTACAGCCCCTTGTCGGCCATGGTCGGCGAAGCCCATCACCCACGGCTGGCCGATGTGGTTGCGGTCATCTATCTGGCGTTGTCGCTGCTGGCCCTGGTGATCGGCCGCAACGAACGCTGGCTGCGCCCGATCGTGGTCACCGGGGTGATGGTGGACATCGTCGCCGCCACCCTGCTGTCACACGCGCTGCCCGGTGCCAGTGCCGGCATCTCGATGTCGCTGCTGTTCAACATCGCCGCTGCCGCCACCCTGCTGCCGCTCAGCCTGGGCCTGGGCCTGGCGTTGGCCGCCAGCCTCGCCACGGGTGTCGAGTACACCTGGAAGCTGCTGGAAGGCGGCGACCCCACCCGTACCCTGGCCGAACTGGCCATGTTCGCCACCAGCTACCTGGCACTGGCCTTCATCAGCTACCAGGTGGGCAGCCGCGCCCGTCGCAACCAGCAGCTGGCCAACCAGCGCGGCGACGAAGTGGCCAACCTGTTCCAGATCAACGAACTGATCATCCGGCGCATGCGTACCGGCGTGCTGGTGGTGGACGCCGACAACCGCATCACCCTGGCCAACGAAGCCGCGTCGATGCTGCTCGGCGACAACGACGGCATCGGTGAGACGGGACGCCTGGACCTGGCCAGCGCCGCGCCGGAACTGGCGCGCCGCCTGCAGCGCTGGCGCAACGGCTGGGCCCAGGACGAACTGCCGCTGCAGCTCAACCCCGACCAACCGGAAGTGCAACCGCGCTTCGCCCGCCTGCTGGCCGGCAGCGAGCTCTCGCTGGTGTTCCTGGACGATTCCAGCGTGGTCTCACGCCGCGCCGAATCGCTCACCCTGTCGGCGATGGGCCGCTTCTCGGCCAGCCTCGCCCACGAGATCCGCAACCCGCTGGCGGCGATCAACTACGCCGTGCAGCTGCTCGAGGAAGGCACCGGTTTCAACGAGAGCGACCGCCGCCTGCTGCAGATCATCCGCCAGCAGTGCCAGCGCACCAACGGCATCGTCGAGAGCGTGCTGGGCCTGGCCCGTCGCGAACGCGCCACGCCCGAGAACGTGGACCTGGTCGCCTTCGTGCGCCGCTTCGTGCTGGAGTACAAGCAGGGCCAGACGCTGGAGACCGACAGCATCGAACCGATCATCAGCGAGATCTCGGTGATGGCCCAGGTCGACACGAAACACCTCTACCAGGTGCTGACCGTACTGGTGCACAACGCCCTGAAATACGGCCGCATCGGCCAGCAGCCGGCCCGCGTGCGCCTGCGCGTGGCGCAGCACGAACGCAGCGCAGTGATTGACGTGATGGATCGCGGCCCCGGTATTCCCGAGACCGTGGCGGCGCAGTTGTTCCGCCCGTTCTTCACCACCTCGGAGCACGGTACCGGCCTGGGCCTGTACATCGCCCGCGAGCTGTGCCGGGCCAACCAGGCCCGCCTCGACTACATCCCGGTGCCCGCCGGTGGCTCCTGCTTCCGCCTGGTGCTGCCCGGCCCGCACACGCTGCTGCCCACCTGATTCCGATTCTGTGCGTCAAACATTTGTCGCTTCCAGCCCCCTCGTTTATCTTTCACGCCCATGAACGAAACCCGCAGCGCCCTCGTCGTCGACGATGAACGCGACATCCGCGAACTGCTGGTACTGACCCTCGGCCGCATGGGGCTGCGCATCAGTACCGCCGCCAACCTGGCCGAAGCGCGCGAGCTGCTGGCCAGCAATCCGTACGACCTGTGCATCACCGACATGCGGCTGCCGGATGGCAACGGTATCGAGCTGGTCAGCGAGATCGCCCAGCACTACCCGCGCACGCCGGTGGCGATGATCACCGCGTTCGGCAGCATGGACCTGGCGGTGGAGGCGCTGAAAGCCGGCGCCTTCGACTTCGTCAGCAAGCCGGTGGACATCTCGGTGCTGCGCGGCCTGGTCAAGCACGCACTGGAACTCAACAACGCCGAACGCCCCGCGCCCGGCCCTGCTGCCGAACAAGGCGCACGCCTGCTGGGTGCTTCGCCGGCCATGGACGTGCTGCGCACCACCATCGGCAAGGTCGCGCGCAGCCAGGCACCGGTCTACATCCTCGGCGAATCGGGCGTGGGCAAGGAACTGGTGGCACGCACCATCCACGCCCAGGGCGCACGTGCGGCCGGCCCGTTCGTGCCGGTCAACTGCGGTGCCATTCCCGGCGAGCTGATGGAGAGCGAATTCTTCGGCCACCGCAAGGGCAGCTTCAGCGGTGCGCATGCCGACAAGCCCGGCCTGTTCCAGGCTGCGCACGGCGGCACCCTGTTCCTGGACGAAGTGGCCGAGCTGCCGCTGCAGATGCAGGTGAAGCTGCTGCGCGCGATCCAGGAGAAGTCGGTGCGTGCGGTCGGTGCGGCGAATGAGGAGCCGGTGGACGTGCGCATCCTCTCGGCCACCCACAAGGATCTGGCCGAGCTGGTCGAGGACGGGCGCTTCCGCCACGACCTGTACTACCGCATCAACGTGATTGAACTGAAGGTGCCACCGCTGCGCGAGCGCCGCCAGGACCTGCCGGAACTGGCCGCCGCGGTACTGGCACGCCTGGCCCGCAGCCACGGCCGCGCCACCCCGCTGCTGGCACCCTCGGCACTGGAGGCGCTGGCGCAGTACGCCTTCCCCGGCAACGTGCGCGAACTGGAGAACATCCTGGAGCGTGCGCTGGCCCTGGCCGAGGAAGACTGCATCGGCGCCGACGACCTGCGCCTGCCGCAGCACGCCCCGCGCGCGCCCGGCAGCGCAGCGCACGCCGAAGCGGTGGTGGACCTGCAGCCTGGCAGCGCCGCCCTGCCCTCGTACATCGAGCAGCTGGAACGCAGCGCCATCCAGCGCGCGCTGGAAGAGAACCGCTGGAACAAGACCCGCACCGCCGCGCAGCTGGGAATTACCTTCCGTGCGCTGCGCTACAAGCTGAAGAAGCTGGGGATGGAGTAAGGGCCGGGTCGGATCCCTTTCCAAAGGAAAGGGCTCTGACCCGACGCGGCCCCACCAACGTGGTAGTGCCGGCCGCTGGCCGGCAACCTCATGCATCGCGTCATCCACGCATGGCGTGGATCTACCTCAATCCTTGGTAACGCGATTGATCTCGGCCAGGCTGGTGATGCCCGCCGCCGCCTTCTTCAGCGCGGATTGGCGCAGATCATTCACCCCGATCTGCTGCGCTGCCTCGGCAATCTGCAGCGCATTACCGCCAGCCAGCACGATGGTGGCGATCTCATCGGTCATCGGCATCACCTGGTAAAGGCCGGTACGGCCCTTGTAGCCTTCGGTGCACTCGTCGCAGCCCACCGCCTCGTACAACTGCACGCCTGCATCCAACTGCGCCTGGGTGAAGCCCTCGGCCAGCAACGCGTGCGCGGGAAGATCGGAAGGCTTCTTGCAGTTGCCGCACAGCCGGCGCGCCAGGCGCTGGGCGATCACCAGCGTCACCGAGCTGGTGATGTTGTAGGGCGCAATACCCATGTTCATCAGTCGCGCGATGGTCTGCGGCGCATCGTTGGTATGCAGGGTGGACAGCACCATGTGGCCGGTCTGCGCCGCCTTGATCGCAATCTCGGCCGTCTCCAGGTCGCGGATTTCGCCGACCATGATGATGTCCGGATCCTGTCGCAGGAACGAGCGCAGCGCCGCCGCGAAGGTCATGCCACGCTTGTTGTTCTGCTGCACCTGGTTGACGCCGGGCAGGCGGATTTCCACCGGGTCTTCGGCGGTGGAGATGTTGCGCGTCTCATCGTTGAGGATGCCCAGCGCGGTATACAGCGACACCGTCTTGCCCGAACCGGTCGGGCCAGTCACCAGCACCATGCCGTAGGGCTTGTGGATGGCTTCCAGGAACAGCTTCTGCTGGTCCGGCTCGTAGCCCAGCTTGTCGATGCCCAGCTTGGCCGCGCTGCCATCGAGGATACGCAGCACCACCTTCTCGCCGAACAGGGTCGGCAGCGTGCTGACGCGGAAGTCGATCTGCTTGGACTTGGACAGGTTCAGCTTGATGCGACCGTCCTGCGGCACGCGCTTCTCGGCGATATCCAGCTGCGCCATCACCTTCAGGCGCGCGGCAATGCGCTGGTTCAATTTCACCGGCGCGCGCGCCACCATCTTCAGCAGGCCGTCGATGCGCAGGCGCACCCGGTAATCGTCTTCGTAGGGTTCGAAGTGAATGTCCGAAGCGCCCTTGCGGATCGCATCCACCAGCACCTTGTTGACGAACTTCACCACCGGGGTGTCGTCACCCTTGGCGTCGATGCCGGAGTCGCCACCGGCCCCCAGGTCCTCGTCGCCAGCCGCGACTTCCAGGTTTCCCATGCCCTCGTCGTCGCCGCCCAGGGCGTCGCCGAGGGTGTCATGGCTGGCGTGCCACTGCTCCAGCGTCCGGCGGATCTGGTCCTCATCGACGATGATCGGCTCCACCACCAGGTTGGTGTGGAACTTGATCTCATCCAGCGAGTGGGTCGGGTTGCTGGTGCCGACGAACAGCTTGCCGCCGCGCTTGAACAGCGGCAGCACATTGTGTTTCCGCAGCAGCTCCTCGCTGACCAGGCTCATGGCGTTCTGGCTGGCGTCGAACGTGGACACGTCGAACAGCGGCATGCCGAACTCGACCGCGTTGGCGGCTGCCAGCTGGGCTGCCCCAACCACCTTGTTCTGCGCGAACCAGGTCGGCAGCGGCTGCCGGGCGGCGGCAGCCTTGGCCATGGCATCGCGGGCGGAAGCCTCGTCCAGCGCACCATCCTGGACCAGGCGACGGGCCAGGCCGGTGATGCCGACGAGATTGGCGGTGGTTACGGCGTTCATAGGGATCCTTGCTCGTGGTCTGACAGTGCTACGCACCTTCCAAGGGCGCAGCACAGGGCAGCAGAGCCCGTCGATGCCTGATGATCGACGACGATGCCAGTCCTTCAGCAATGCGGCCTATCGAAGATCATCTTCTCCAACAGGCACGGCCCCTACTCCCGCGAACATGATAGCGCTGCCAGATCAGTGGGAGTGTGACTGAGCCAACAACTGACTCAGCCTCGGCATTCGGCAGGAACACGCTGTTGCTCACCGGCCCTGATCGAGCAACTCCAACTGATTGCGGAATCGCCTCCCAACGTTGGAGTCAACAGTAGCTCGATCGCACCCGCCCGTTCGGTCGTGGTGACCTTGAGCACTCCATTTCCCTCGCACTCAATCGCCTCGACATTGGTCGTCTTTCCACCGATACCCGCCATGTTGTCACAGGCCGAAGAAGTCAGCTTGGCTTGCGCCGCAACGTTCTCGGCAACCAGCGACTTGTATGACCCGACCCCGACCAAGGCCTCGGCGACACGGGCACGGATGGTGTAGTCCTGATACGCAGGAATCGCCAATGCAGTCAGAATCGAGATGATGGCAACCACCACCATCAGCTCAATCAATGTAAACCCCTTGTTCATTCCTCTCCCCCTTGAGGATGCCCGCTTGCTTTCCCCATGCAAGCAGAAAAAAAAAGGGCCCCTCACCAGCGGCAAAGGACCCTCTTCCACTGTGCGAGCAATTCAGCTCACACAGTAGTCATTCGTCACGAACCCTTACGGCATTCCGACGGAACGTACTTGTTGTTGGCAGCGTTGGCGACTTCGCACTTCCAGGTGATCACGTCACCCGGAACACTGCCCGCAGCGAGGGCAGCACCACCGCTCATCGGGGTCAGGGTGAAGCTCACAGCCTTGGCGTTGTCCTGCATGCCAACAGTGATGACGCCGGTTTCCTTGGTGACCGCGATCGTCTTCACATTCTTGGTGTCAGCCTTCGTGACGTCGAATGCATAGCCCTGGCCCAGGTCGGCAGCGCCGTTGCTGGCATTTTCGGCGACGATGGTCTTGGCGGCCGAAGCGAGGGTCAGGCCTTCCGAGACGCGGGCGCGCACGGTGTAGTCCTGGTAAGCCGGCAGCGCAATGGCGGCCAGGATGGCGATGATCGCGACAACGATCATCAGTTCGATAAGGGTGAAGCCCTTCTGGTTCTTCATTTGGTACATCCCCAAGATAAGTGGTGGTTGATGTCAGCGGACAGGATCGGTCCGACCATTGGCCGGTTGAGCGGGACCTGCCCCTGCGGGTGGATCAACGCAGGTTGCGTGCCAACCCCGGCACGCCTCCCCCTGGATTTCCCCGCGCCCATGATGGCAGCAATTTCGCGGATGGGAACCCCCCGCATGCGAATCTGCGATGGACGCGGCAATGTGACGCAGTACGTCACCTTTGGTCGCCCCCTGCCACGAATTCGCACACTGAGCCGCCCGCCAACTGCCCAGATGGCCCTGAACCCGCTACCATCAACAGCTAGTTGCCCGCCTGGGGATGGCGGGCCTTGGGGAGCCAACATGTCTGTCAGTCGCAGTGCGATCAAGAAAGAGCCGGTGGCGCGCGCCACCATGGACTTGCAGCCGTTTGTCTGGGAGGGGACCGACAAGCGGGGCGTGAAGATGAAGGGCGAGCAGCTGGCAAAGAACGCCAACCTGCTGCGCGCCGAGCTGCGCCGTCAGGGGATCAATCCCGGCCAGGTCAAGTCCAAGCCCAAGCCGCTGTTCGGTGCGGCGGGGAAGCCGATCAAGCCCAAGGACATTGCCTTCTTCAGCCGCCAGATGGCGACCATGATGAAGTCAGGCGTGCCGATTGTTTCAGCACTGGAGATCATCGGCAGCGGGCACAAGAACCCCCGCATGAAGAAGATGGTTGAGAGCGTCCGCGCGGATATCGAGGGCGGCTCTTCGCTGCATGAGGCCATCAGCAAGCATCCTGTGCAGTTCGACGAGCTCTACCGGAATCTGGTGCGTGCCGGCGAGGGCGCCGGTGTACTGGAAACCGTACTGGACACGGTCGCTACCTACAAAGAGAACATGGAAGCCCTCAAGGGCAAGATCAAAAAAGCCCTGTTCTATCCGGCGATGGTCGTCGTGGTGGCCTTTGTCGTATCTGCAATCCTGCTGATGTTCGTCGTCCCGCAGTTCGAGGAGGTCTTCCAGAGCTTCGGCGCGGAACTCCCCGCGTTCACTCAGATGATCGTGGCAGCATCCCGCCTCATGCTGTCCTGGTGGTGGCTGCTTCTGATCATCCTTGTAGGTGGCAGCGTCGGACTCCTGATGGCTTACAAGCGCTCACCCTCGATGCAGCACTCGTTTGATCGCCTGATCCTGAAGGTCCCGGTGATCGGCCAGCTGATGCACAACAGTTCGATCGCCCGTTTCGCCCGTACCACCGCCGTGACCTTCAAGGCCGGCGTACCGCTGGTGGAGGCGCTGGGCATCGTGGCCGGCGCCACTGGCAACAAGGTCTATGAGGAATCCGTGCTGCGCATGCGCGACGATGTCTCGGTCGGCTATCCGGTCAACATGGCCATGAAGCAGACCAACCTGTTCCCGCACATGGTCATCCAGATGACCGGCATCGGCGAGGAGGCCGGCGCCCTGGATGCCATGCTGTTCAAGGTAGCCGAGTATTATGAGCAGGAAGTCAACAATACTGTGGATGCTCTGAGCAGCCTGCTGGAACCGATGATCATGGTATTCATTGGCACCATCGTAGGCGGCATTGTCATCGGCATGTACCTGCCCATCTTCAAACTCGGCGCCGTCGTCGGCTAAAGGTATCAATGGCATTTCTCGACCAGCACCCCGGCCTCGGCTACCCCGCCGCGGCCGCCCTGGGACTGCTGCTGGGCAGTTTCCTGAACGTCGTCATCCTGCGGCTGCCCAAGCGGCTGGAGTGGCAGTGGAAGCGCGATGCGCGCGAGGTCCTGGAGGAACCGGACTTCTATGAACCACCCCCACCAGGGATCGTGGTTGAGCCGTCGCACTGCCCACACTGCAAGCACAAGCTGAGCTGGTACGAAAACATCCCGCTGTTCAGCTGGATCATCCAGGGCGGCAAGTGCCGCCACTGCAAGGCGCCGATCTCGCTGCAGTACCCGCTGGTGGAGGCCCTGACCTCGGTGCTGGTGCTGGCCTGCGTCTGGCAGTTCGGCTTCGGCTGGCAGGGCTTCGGCGCCATCGTGCTGACCTGCTTCCTGATCGCCCTGTCCGGCATCGACCTGCGCACCCAGCTGCTGCCCGACCAATTGACCCTGCCGCTGATGTGGCTGGGGCTGATAGGCAGCATCGACAACCTGTACATGCCGGCCAAGCCCGCCCTGGTGGGCGCGGCAGTGGGCTACCTGTCGCTATGGACGGTCTGGTGGCTGTTCAAGCAGCTGACCGGCAAGGAAGGCATGGGCCACGGCGACTTCAAGCTGCTGGCGGCACTCGGCGCCTGGTGCGGGCTGAAGGGCATCCTGCCGATCATCCTGCTGTCCTCGGTGCTGGGCGCCATCATCGGCTCGATCTGGCTGTACAGCCGGGGCCGTGACCGCGCCACGCCCATCCCGTTTGGGCCGTACCTGGCCGTTGCCGGCTGGCTGTACTTCATGTGGGGTGCGCCACTGGTGGAGCAGTATCTGGTGATGAGCGGGCTGCGCTGAGGGGAGTCCCCATGAGCCGCTATGTGGTTGGCCTGACCGGTGGCATCGCCTCGGGCAAGAGTGAGGTGACCCGGCGCTTCGAGGCGCTGGGCATCGTGGTGGCCGATGCCGACCTGGCTGCCCGCGCCGTAGTGGCCGCCGGCAGCCCGGCGCTGGCCCGCATTGCCGAGCGCTTCGGCGCCGACATGCTGCTGGCTGATGGCAGCCTGGACCGGGCCCGCCTGCGCGCCCACGTGTTCGCCGACCCGGCGGAGCGGACAGCATTGGAAGCCATCACCCACCCGGCCATCCGCCTGCTGATGCAACAGCAGTGCGAGCAGGCCACCAGCGCCTATGCGATTGCCGCCATTCCGCTGCTGACCGAGGTCGGTGGGCGAAAGGCTTACCCTTGGCTGGACCGGGTGCTGCTGGTGGATGCCCCCGAGGCCGTGCAGCATGCCCGGCTGATGCAACGCGACGGCATCGACGCCGCGCTGGCCGACCGGATGATTGCTGCGCAGGCCAGCCGGGCGCAGCGGCTGGCACTGGCGGATGACGTGGTGGTCAATGATGGGCAGCCGGAAGACCTGCAGGCGCAGGTGGAGCAGCTGCATGCGCGGTACCTGGGGTTGGCTGCGGGCTGAGGCCGGGTTGCCGGCCAGCGGCCGGCACTACCAAAGCGTATCCACGCGTGGCCGGGATCTGGGGATCTGCTGTAGAGCCGAGCCCATGCTCGGCTGCGATCACAGATGGCATTCCGCATATGTACGGACCTACCCCACCTGTTGACGCGCGTGGCGGACCAGCTCGCGGGCGCCCAGCAGCAGGCCATCGACCACATCCGGGCTGAGCTGCTGGTGGGCGCCGCCCTGTTCACGCGCGGCGGCGGCAGCGTGCAGTACCTGGACCAGCACGTCCAGACCCGCCAACGTACGACCGAGACCAGCCCGGGTTGCGGCCTGCGCCGGGCTGAGGCCCTCTGCTTCCAGCCGCTGGCCATCGGCACCGTCGCGGCCATCCATGCGGGCCAGCAGGGTGGGCAGCAGATCTTCGGGATCATCGAGCAGGGTTTCGAGCCGCTCGGCCGCTTCGGCGGGCAGCCGGTTGACGGCGTCGCCGATGAGAGCGGAAAGATGGGGAAACACGGGGCGTGCGGACATGAGGTTCCTCGCAGACGGCGAGCCACCCGCAAAGGCGAGGTGGCGGACGGTGCGGGTTGGCGTACCGGATCACAACAATCAACAAAAGACTCCGGCGGACACTTGCGAGTCCCCACACACCGCCCGCCAAAGCAAGGCATGCGGTGCATTCTCCACGACGGGCCAAGACCCTAGGAGCTTGTTGATTATTGTGTTGATTTCAGGACGCCAATCCCGGCCAGGGCACCCGCCCCGGCTCAGCCATCAGGCCACCCGAAGAAAGTCAGTTCTGTAGGGGAAATCCCAAGCGGCGCGCGGGCGCGCCGATTCGTGCGGCACAGCACGTCCATGCCGCGGCACGCATCACGCAGGTGTCGCTATGGGCCGCGATGCTGGACCGTCGCGGCGGCCAACCGCGCGCCGGTTACGACAATCCGCGCGATGGCTAAGCGGCAGCATCCTTTACGCCCTGCCCCCTGCGCGCCGACGCCTCCGCAATCGCCACACCGGGTGGATTGAGATAACAGGTGCGCCAGCGCAGATAGCCCCACTGCCAGTAATACTCGCGGCCAGTCAGCTGCAGTACTTCCTCATAGTTCTCCGGATGCTCGCGCCAGGCTGTCAGCTCCTCCAGTTCCTGTACCGACATCGCCAGCGGCACCCGTGGCTGGAACAGCTGCCCGGCCCGTTGCATGCGCTCCCGCTCCTGCCGGTGGGCCAGCTCGATCGCATCCAACTCCTGCATCCGCTGCCGGTAGGAATCGCGTTCCCGCTGCTGCACATGCAGCCACTCGTCATCGTCCAACCCGAACGGCTTGAACCAAGCCCGCGAGTCGTGCACATAGCCATCTAGAAACGTTGCCACAGCCTGCGGTGGTGCCTGCTGCGATTCCCAGATCTGCTCGATATGCCCATCCAGCCACTGCTGTTCCTTCTGGCCACGCAGCTTTGCCTGCACGAAATCAAACGCCGGAATGCTGTTGTACGGGGGCGGCGTAGCCATGCCGTGGTGCGAGGTGACAACGGTGCTGCGCACTCGCCGCGTAGCGTTGTTGTAGCGCATGCCCCATACCTCCTGGGCCAGCTCGGTGTTGCCACCACGCAGGTCCGCGCGGTCCTGCGCCGACGCACCCTGGAAACCCGGCAGCGCGGCGAAGTCGTCCAGATGCTGGCGCCGCCACAACAGATACTGGCGGTAGTGCGCATACATCAGCGCCGCCGTGCGATTGGCTCTGGATGCGGGATTCACAGCCGGCAGGAACGGCGCCATCGCCTGCAGATAGGCGTTGTAGTGCTGGCGCAGTTTCGGGGAAATCTCGAACTGGCTCTGCAATTCCACTCGTGCCTTCTCGATGGGCAACAGCGGCACGCCTGCCGCCAGCGCATGCCGATACATGTCGCACAGCGGAATCTGTGAAAGCTTGTCGGCGTCCTTCGGCGAACGCCCCTGCTCACCGGGCGTGTAGCCGCCGCCCACATCCGAATGCACCCCGGGGTAGATGATCTGCTCGCAGTTCGCGCCATCCACCAGATCCACCGGGAACGAGCCGCGTACTTCATGCGCGGCCACCATATGCACGCAGCGGCGCACATCGGCGGGAATGCGCAGGTCTTCGGCCGACGCCCAACCACCGTGGCCGTCGAACACCGACTCAAAGAAGCTCTGCGCGGCACCTACCGAAGCGACCGTATCGAACAAGCCCACGAAATCGATCTGCACGGGAATGCCACACAGGCGCAGCGGCCCCGGACCGGGGTCACAGGCGTCGCCGAGCCAGTTGCAGAACACGCGCGCCTCAGTCGCGCCACGCGAGAAGCCGAATACCGAGATGCGGATGCGGTCCACCCGGGGATTCTGTCTCTGGAATGGAGCCACCTTCTTTTCCAGAAAGGCGCGCCGTTCCTGCAACACCGCACGGCGCGCCGTGTGATCGGCACGCGCGAGATGGGTGCCACGCACCCGCTGCAACGCGCCGACCATATTCCAGAAGCCGCCGCTGAGCGAGTTGCGCAGGTCGAGCTCTTTCTCGCCCTGGTTGACAGCCAGATAGTTGGAAAGCGGCATTCGTGCTGCCTGCGCCAGACGCTCCACGTCCTGAAGGCTCAGGCGGAGATCGGCGCTCATTTTCCGCGCGACAGGGACGGCAGAGTCGAAGCCCATCGCCTTTGTCACCGTAGATTCTGCGAAATGAGTCAGAAGATGGTCCTGGACCTGCATCAGCATCCAGTTCACGCGTCCCTCGCCGCCCCAGCCGGCTGCCGCGCCAGCACGAGCGTGCCAGCCAGTGCCGGTGTCGCCAATCTCCTTTAGCGCCTCAGTGCCTACGCCCTGAATGTAGCTAGAAAACTGGCTGCGGCGAACTCCTGTGCCCGGCAAAATCCCTCGATCAAATACATCGAATAAACGTGAAACATTGGACTGAGTGAAGTCGCCGCGCCTTAACGAGTCCAAACGGTGGTTACGCGTGCCGTCGAAGAAGCAGCCGATAAAGATATCAATGCCACATGGTGAAATCATGCCAACCGATGATCCAGCACATCGAGCCTTCTCACGCACACTAAGACCTATTGAATCCTCGCCCAACGGCGCCGAAGAACTTACTCTCATTATTGCTATTCCTCTCCATCCGACTCAATGAGAAATCGAGAAATCCTTTCAGGATCACGCTCAAGCTCCGCGTGATCAATGTCGTAGGCAAACTTTGGATAGCCTGGAAAATAGGGTGTTGCAACCACCCTAACTTGATCGTTCGGGAAGTACATGAAATAGATGAAGCCATCAAGAAAAGGTCGATACCGTGCCACAGGAACATCCCGCTCAACATAGCTACGGGGATCCTTGATAAACATGCTGCTAGTGCGGTAGGCCACCGTCACCTTCAGTCCAGGATGCCAGAGACGAGGCAGAGTCACGCAGCAGGTTGCAGCATTCCCACTCGCTCGTGGCTCCATTCCACCCGCCCAAGCGTTGTTGATGTAAACCGTCCCCAACCCGTCATCCGAGTAGTTTGACACGCCAATTGTCAATGACATCTCCGGTGGAGCATCAGTAATGTCATGACCAGTGTCGGGCTCAATAATGCGTTGCTTCGGAGGACCGGGCGGTGGTGGGCCAATTCTGAAATTCATGAATTTGAGCACCAGGCCAGCAAAGGCACATAACGCCAGCCCGATCAGAGCAATCCTGACAAACACCTTCTTCACCACCGCCATTCGCTCAACGCCCTTCATTCAAACGCCCCCTTGGCTACGGCTGTGGTAGATGATCTGCCCGCAGTTCCCGCCATCCACCAGGTCCACCGGGAACGAGTCACGCACATCATGTGCGGCGACCATATGGACACAGCGGCGCACATCGGCGGGGTTGCGCAGGTCTTCGGCTTCCGCGCAGCCGCCGTGACCATCGAATACCAACTCAAAGAAGCTGTGCGCAGCACCGACCGACGCCACCGTATCGAACAGCCCCATGAAATCGATCTGCACGGGAATGCCACACAGCCGCAGCGGCCCGGGACCAGGGTCACAGGCATCGCCGAGCCAGTTGCAGAATACGCGCGCCTCAGTGGCGCCGCGCGAGAACCCGAACACCGATACACGGATGCGATCCACCCGGGGATTCTGCACTTGGAACGGGGCTACCTTCTTCGCCAGAAAGGCACGACGCTCCTGTAACACCGCGCGGCGAGAAGTATGATCGGCGACTGCCAGATGAGTTCCGCGCACCCGTTGCAACGCGCCGACCATGTTCCAGAAGCCACCACTGAGCGAGTTGCGAAGATCGATTTCCTCCTGCCCTTGGTTGACCGCCAGGTAGTTGGACAGCGACATCCGCGCCGCCTGCGCCAGGCGCTCTACGTCCTGCAGCTGCAAGCGGAGATCGGCACTCATCTTGCGCGCGACAGGGACTGTGGAATCGAAGCCCATTGCTTTGGTGACAGTGGTACCCGCGAAATGATCGAGGAGGTGATCCTGAACCTGCATCAGCATCCAATTCACCCGCCCCTCGCCGCCCCAGCCGGCCGCCGCACCAGCACGTGCATGCCAGCCGGTGCCGGTGTCGCCAATTTCTTTCAGAGCCTCTGTGCCGACGCCTTGGATGTAGCTCGCAAAATTGGTTGGCCGACGGCCAACTCCTTTGGCTCGTTCTAGATCATAGACGTCGAAGAGTCGAGACACGTTGCTCTCGCTCATGTCCTTACGCTTCTTCGATGCCAGCCTGTGATTACGAGTTCCATCGAAGAAGCAGCCGATTGACACGTCTACTCCGCAAGCCGTTTCAGCCCCCATACGGAAAGCGGAATATCTTCCTAGTTCAGTCAAACTGAGTTGCGTCGAAGGATCTGACACCGAAGGAGCCACGTTTACTTTCATTCCGCCACCCCGTCCCTTGCCGTCACCTCAAGAAATCCATTGATCCTTTCTGGATCACGCTCACTGTCGGCAAAATCAAGATCGTAAGCAAACTTAGGAAATCCCGGAAAATATGGCGTTGCTATTACTCCTACCTCATCACCACGGAAATACATAAAGAAGATAAAGCCATCCAAGAAGGGCTTGTAGCGCGGCACAGCGATCTCCTTCTCAACATAGCTATGCGGATCCTTAAGGAACATGCTACTCGTACGGTAAGCAACCGTTACCTTCAGTCCCGGATGCCAAATGCGGGGGAGTGTCACGCAGCATGTACGCCCATTGCTGCTGGTACGGGGCTCCATTCCCCCTCCCCATGCTTCATTGATGACGACTATGCCCAGCCCTTCGTCAGAATAGTTAGCAATACCGATCGTGAGATGCATTTCTGGCGGCGCATCGGTAATGTCGTGACCAGAGGTATAGTCAATAATCCGCGGCTTCGGAAGACCGGGCGGAGGTGGGCCAATCCTGAAGCCCATAAGCTTCAGCACCAGACCAGCCAAGGCAAACAGCGTTAGCCCGACCAGAGCAGCTCTGACAAGCACCTTCTTTACAGCAGCTATTCGCTCAAGGTTGCTCATTCAAATGCACCTTCGGCTACGGCACATGCCGTTGTAGATGATCTGCTCACAGTTCGCGCCGTCCACCAGATCCACCGGGAACGAGCCGCGTACTTCATGTGCGGCCACCATGTGCACGCAGCGGCGCACATCGGCGGAAATACGCAGGTCTTCGGCTGCCACCCGGCTCCCTTCATGGCATCTCATCATCGCCATGGCGGCCGCTCCAGCTAGCAACGGCCTTGATCGTCATCCGATGCGCCAGCGCAGGATGATCGATGCCTCGGCGTGCCAGACGTCCCAGCACGTTCTCCGCGCAGCGATGCACCTGCGAGGGCAGCATGTCCTCCGGCCGCAGCACGGGCCGCTGCAGAATGAAGCGCGTGATGGCATCGGCCTGGCTTCCGCTCCGTAATGCGGTTTCCTGAGCCGCAGTGAACGTCAGTGGTCTTGCGTCGGCATCGAACTGCGTCCCGCCCTTGCCGGTCACGCACATCCAATCTCCGATGCGGGTAGGCAGGTGCCAGTCGTGCAGACCAGCCAGCACGCGTATCCGCTGTGCTTCGTCCAACGCATCCAGCAGGCGGGAGGCGGTGCGCCCATCGGCCCAGCGCAACAGCCACGGCTGGCCGGTGCTGGAACAGCCCTCCCAGATCCGCCGTAGATGCTCGGCCAATGCGTTCGGGTTGGCGGTGCTGCGCAGCACCGACAGCATCGGCGCGCCGCGGCTCAGGTCCAGCAGCGCCTGCCAGGACCGTTCGCGTGCTCCGGCTTCGTCCGGCAGGGCAACCAGACACGGCGACAATCGGTCCAATCCATTGCCGGCATAGCGATGCGCGAACAGCGGCTCCATTTCTGCGGTCAGCGCGCGCAGCTGCGTCCAGGCGTCCGGCGCGAATCCCATGTCCAGCAGCGCACAGGCGGGCCGCGCGTCCGCGCGCAGATCGCCGGGGCTCTGCCACGGCAACCGGGAATGCCGCCACGGATCGATCCACGGGGCGTCAGCCATTCTTCGCAGACCAGGGCAGACCGGCCTGCATGGCTTTCTGCAGGCACTCCACGCAGACCGTCTGCGCGAACTGCGGCAGCGGAAACAGCTCCTGCACTGGGCCGGTGAAGTGCCGTTCGCCGGTCTTGAAGGTCAGCGTGCCCGGGCAGGTCACGTGCAGGTTGCCGTCCTTCAAGGTAATTGCCGCGCCGCCTCCCGTCGCAATGTGCAGGGTGCCTCCCGCAGCCAGCTGCACCTCCTCCTGGCGACTGGCCGCCACCAGCCCAGCGCGCGCCTGCAGGTGCACAGCGTCTGCCTGCGCCTGCACGTCGAGCGGCTGTTCGCCAGCCACCATACTCAACCCGGCACTATCAGGATTGCGTGTCGCACCAGCCAGCACGCCGATGGCCTGGCGGCACTGCCAACGCACGTGACCGCCTACGATCGCGCCCGAACTGGCGCCGCTGGCCAGCAGCGTGCTGTGCCCTGCCGCCAGCAGGATCGCCTGCCCGGCCACCTGGCAGATGCCTGCTGGTGCCGACAGTCCCAGCACCGCAGACCCGGTTGCTGGGATGTCTTCGTCAGTACCCTGCAGCCGCTGCGATGCCGCCACGCTGTCGGCCAGGGTCTGCAGCACGCTCGCGCCATCGCCCTCGATGGCGGGGCCACGCAGCCGCACTGTGCGCTGCTGCCGTGCAGCCTCGTCAAAGGTCTGCGCCAGCACGACGGTCTGCCGCAGCAGGGCCACCGGCGCAGCGCGCAGGCCGGCCGGGGCGGACGCGGCACGCTGCGTGCTGTCCAGCCAGAGGCCTGCCGTTGCACGCACGGCGCCCCACGCATCGCTGCGCAGTTCGAACCCACTTCCGCGCAGGCTGCCGCGGAAGTTGTGCTGCCGGTAACGCAGATGTCCCATGCTGAGTGCGCTGTGGCACTGCGTTGTGGCGAGTCGCACCTGCAGCTGGTCGTCGCTGTCATCAAACGCCAGACTGTTGCCGCCATCGCCGTCCCAACTCTGCGAGCTGATGCCCCACACGGCGCCTGCATTGCGCTGGGCCGGTTCGCCCGCGCCTACGGCATGCCAGCACGGGGCGTTGCCACCGGCAAGATTGTTCTGGGCGCTGCTGCCAGCATCGCTGGACTGCGCGAGCGCTTCAGCGCGCGCCTCGCCACGGCCGTTGTAGAGCGCGCCAATCACGATGGGGCGGCAGAGGTCGCCGTTGATGAAATCCACCACCACCTCCTGGCCGACGCGGGGCAGGAACTGACTGCCCACGCCGGGGCCGGCGAAGGTCTGGGCGACCCGCAGCCAGCCGCTGTCAGCCCTGCTGTCGGTGGCAAAGCCGAACCGCACGCGGATGCGCCCGTTGCTGTCCATGTACAGCGGTGCACCGTCATCACCGCCGAGCACGGTGGCCAGTTGTGGCCCGGGGGCCATCGACCGCTCTGCCCTGCCCTCCGGCGAACGTCGCCATCGACGGTCGAACGGCATGGCCTCGAAACGGTTGGCATAGCCCAGCTTCAGCGCGCGGTCTGCGGGCACGATGTCGGGCAAAGCGTGCAGCGGCAGGTGCTGCTGCAGTTCGACAACGGCAGGCAGTTGATTGACCGCCGCGTGTTGCACCGCCGTAAGCAGCAACGCAGGCACCGCCCGCTGCCCGGGTTCTGGCAGCACCTCGAACGCGTAGCCGGGCTGGAAGTCCGGTTCGGTCCCCTCACCGGTCCAGCGCCGCTGCTCACACAGCGCCGCTTCGGTGTCGCGCATCACCTCGGCCAAGGCGTCGTGCGAGGTCTCCCACGCCGCGTGGCGGGCCGGCGAATAGTCCTCCAAGGGGCCACGGGCCACTGTGCGAACAGGCAGGCTGGCCGAAACCACCCGCAACGGATCGTCCAGGTCTGTCACGCGGGTCATGTGGGTCGGTACTACCCGCCAGGCTTCATGCAACAGTGCGATGCCCCCGCCATCCAGCACGCGCTGGCTCTGGTGAAGGCGCCGCGGTGGCGACAGCAGCGAGCATCGCGTGCTGTCGCCGAAGATCATCAGCGTGTGCCCGCCCGGTGCCTCGGGCAGCGTGCGGATGCACCAGCCCAGGCCTTCATCGGCCATCAACTGCTGCAGGAATGCCATGTCCGATTGGCGATACTGCACGCGGTAGCCCCGGCACCGACGCTCAAGCGCATGGGCACTTCCGAGGTGCCAGGACCAATGCGCCAGGGGCGCATGCACCGAGAGTACCGTGCGGATGATGCTGGCCACATCCTCATCCTGGAAGACGCGGCTGTGGCGACTGTCATGCAGCCAAGCGGTCCAGTCGGCCAGGTGAACGCGGTACCGCACCAGACGGCCTGCGTAACCCAGGCGCTCGACGCTGCGGATCAGCCCGGCGCGGACAACCTCGGCGCCGTCCGGCTGGCGTGTGGTGATGCTTGCCGGTCGGGTCAGCCAGTCATCCAGGCTGTGCCCGCATGCCTCGCCCAGCAGATCAACCTGGCAGCGCAGGCCTTCGGACAACGACTCGCTGCCGTGCCAGCGCTCCACGATCAACCGCAGGGCGGTAGGACCGCAGAATCGATGGACGCGCGACGACGCCTCGTAGGCGGCAACAAACGATGATGGGTGATCCATGGCAGTTCCTCGACGAACACGGCACGCGAGGGCGCGCTTGTCTGTAGTCCAAGCCTTGGCGGATCAATGCGGAGGACGCAATCTGAAAAGTGTCTGAAAAGCGTCGAGGATCAATTTCTGCCCGGCACGACAGGCCTCAACGGCATCAACGTCAGGGCGTGCAGGCAATGCCTGGCAGCCAGGGAGGCGGAATGCGACAAAGGATGCGCCGACCCACGACGACTACTGCAGCGTTGCTCCGCCCCGGATCTTCTCAGCCCGCAACTGCTGTTGCGCGTGGCAGGTCAGCTCGCGTGCAGCCAGCAGCAGGCCTTCCATCGCATCCGAAGGTACGACCTGCAACGGACCTCCGCGGGTGCGTGCGATATGCACGGCGTACATCATCCGGGTCAGGATGGTGATACCTGCGACGGTGTGCCTGATGCCGGCCAGCGTGCCGGCCTCCGACGTTTTCAACCCGGCGCGTTGTGCAGCCTCCCCGGTGATGCGGTCGACGTCCATCTGGACCTTCAGGAGCGGCATCAGGCCATCGGGCCGGGACAGCGCGTCCTCGACACGCTGGGCGATATCGGCGGACAGCTGGCTGATCGATTCGCCGACCAGTTGATACAGGTTCGGGTAACGGGTGCGGTGTGACATGGCGAGCCTCCTGGCGGACGGCGGGTGATTCCGGCGCAGGCATCTGGCCATCTGCGCGTCAGTCTGTCAGGAGGCAAATGCGGCAATGGCAGCGGGGATCGCCGGAACCGTGAGCCGCGACACGCCCCCACAACCACGCGGCTCCCAGCCCGAACTGGCAGGAAGAGGCACTTCCGTGCTCCTTGCGACATTGAATCCACCCGAAGCCTCGCGGATGCAGTGCCGACCAAGGTCGGCGCCTACCGAAGCGGGTGTGTCGGCCGTCCGCGCTTACAACGGCTTCGGCGAGAACGTCAGGGTGGCGATCACGCCACGCTCGCCACCGGGGCGCACGCTCACCTGCCAGCCGTACAGATCGCATAGGCGGCTGACGATCGACAGGCCGATGCCACCGCCCTGCGAATGGCCGGCGTGGGTGCCGCGATAACCACGCTGGAACAGCTTGGCAGCGTCTTCCTCGCTCAGGCCCGGGCCACTGTCGGTCACCGATACCGAATTGGTGCCGACGAACACGCGCACTTCGCCATCCTGCGAGTACTTCACCGCGTTGCCGATCAGGTTGCCCAGCGCCACCGACAACGCCGCCTCGGGCGCGTCGATCACCAGGTTGCGCTCACCTTCCAGCGCCAGCTCCAGTGGCTTGCCACCCAGCTGGGCGCGATGCGCGTCCAGCAACTGTTCGGCCACGCGAGCGACGTTGCTGGTGCCCTGCCCACGCTCGTTGCGCGACAGCAGCAGCAGGGCGCCGATCAGATCGCTGCACTGCTGTTCGGCGCGCTGGATGCGCTGCAGACGCTGCAGCACCTTCTCATCCAGGCCGGGCCGGGTCAGCAGCAGCTCGGTGGCGCCACGGATCACCGCCAGCGGCGTGCGCAGCTCGTGGCTGACGTCTGCATTGAATTCGCGGTCGCGCTGCACCACTTCGGTCAACCGCGAGGAATAGTCGTCCAGTGCCTGGGCCAGCTGCCCCACTTCGTCATCGGGGAAGCGTGGCGCCAGCGGTTCGGGGTCACTGGTGCCGCCGCGGTAGGCGCGCAGCCGTGCGGCAAGATCCGACACGGGTTTCATCACCTTCGATGCCGACCACCAGCCCAGCACCAGCGACAGCAGGCTGAACACCAGTACCGACAGCACCAGCGCGCGGTTGAGCTGCTGCCCACCCCGCACGCTGTCGGTCATGTCATAGGCCAGGAACGCCCAGGCGTCGGGCGTCTTGCGCACGGCCAGCTTGTAGGCGTACGGCTGACCACGTTCGTCGGTACCGGAAATGTTGTGGTTGCCATCAGGCAACGCTGCCCAATCCGGCTCTTCCTCGCGCAATGCCTCGAACTTGTCGGGTTTCACCAGGCGCGCGCGCATCTGCTGCACGGGCAGGTCGGGGTTTCGATCCGGGCTCTCGTAGAACCGACGCACGTACTCGTTGATGTTGCGGTTCATCACGTCTTCCACCAACTGGTTTTCCACGCGCATGCGGGCCCAGTTGGTGGCGAACGCGAACAGTGTTGTCAGGCAGAAGCCCAACAACACGAACGAGACGATGATGCGGCTGCGCAGGCGCCGCCGATAGGGCGTGCGCCGGCGCTCCCCCTTGGTTGCCACGGAATCAGGCTTCCGGGGTGGCGATGCGGTATCCGATGCCATGGCGGGTCTGGATCAGCGGCACTTCAAACGGCTTGTCGACCACCGCACGCAGACCATGGATGTGCACGCGCAGCGAGTCCGAGTCGGGCAGTTCCTCACCCCACACGCGGGTTTCCAGTTCCTGGCGGGTCACCACGGCCGGCGCCGCTTCCATCAGCGCCTGCAGGATCTTCAGCGCGGTCGGGTTGAGCTGCAGCAGCTTGCCCTGGCGACGCACTTCCAGCGTGTCCAGGTTGTATTCCAGGTCGCCGGTTTCCAGCACGCGGGTCTGCACGCCCTTGCCGCGACGCGACAGGGCATTCAGGCGCACTTCCACTTCCTGCAGCGCGAACGGCTTGATCAGGTAGTCGTCGGCGCCGGAATCGAAACCGGCCAGCTTGTTGTCCAGCGAATCGCGGGCGGTCAGCATCAGCACCGGGGTCTGCTTGCGCGCTTCGTTGCGCAGCTTGCGGCACACTTCGATGCCATCCATGCCGGGCAGATTGAGATCCAGCACGATCGCGTCGAACTCGTGCACCACAGCCAGGTGCAGGCCGGTAACCCCATCAGCTGCGAAGTCCACGGTGTGTCCCCGGTCCTCCAGGTAGTCGCCGAGGTTGGCCGCAATGTCGCTGTTGTCTTCGATTACCAGGATTCTCACTGTCACCTCTAATTAAAAATCAGTTGTATCCATACGTGTACCGAGACGTTGGACCCGCTGCAGCTCGTTGCCGCCTTCTTCTCTCTTGCGATTCCGTTCCGCCACGGTCATGCAACTCGTCTGCTGGCGATTGGAACCCACAGTTCGTTCGCGCCTGCATATTAGACGACTATCTTCACGCGCCTGTGTCAAAACGGTGTTCACGATCTGCTGGTCATTGAACACTTGAGTTCGTGCCGATTCAGGCATGGCCGATGCGTCCGGGAAGCGTTCCGAAGCGGATCGCAGGCGGCCCAGCACCTCGCGCACGCGGCTGCGATCATCGGGTTTGAGCTCCGAATAGGTCTTGCCATCATTTAGATCGGTTTCGATCCGTTCGACTTCGGCCAGCAGGGGCTGGCCCGGTCGGATCACCTCAGTCTTGTCCTTCGCCGCCAATGCAATGGGAGGAAGAACCGCGCAGGAAAGCAGGCAAGTCATGAGCAGTGCGCGTTTCATGGCAAACGTATCCTTGTCCGAAGGTGAATGCAGACTGTATTGACGTCCCTTCACATGAGCAAGTGCCACTCGGGAGTGGTGAGCAGGAGGGGCTCCAGACACAAGCGAAGCTGGATCGCCATAAAAAAGACCCAGGCGGTGCCCCCGCCTGGGTCTGAAGTTGTATCCCGATACCGATCCTGCTGAGAGGCAGAGCTGCGGTTCGCTGAAGGCTACGCCGGGGCCGATTAAAGGCATGTTAAACCCGGCCTCATTCACTCATGAGAATTTCAAGCCACTGAATAATCAGGGCTTTTTGAGCTTCTCAACATGCTCGATGATGCGTGTGGCCACATCCACCCCGCATGCGGCTTCGATCCCCTCCAGCCCCGGCGTGGAGTTGACCTCCAGCACCAGCGGCCCACGCGCGGAGCGGATCAGGTCCACCCCGCATACCGACAGGCCCAGCGCTTTCGCCGAGCGCACCGCTACCTGCTGCTCGGCACGGCTGGCCTTGGCTGCCACCGCGGTGCCACCGGCATGCAGATTGGAGCGGAAGTCGCCTTCCGGGGCCTGCCGTTGCATCGAGGCCACCACCTGGTCGCCAACCACGAAGCAGCGCAGGTCGGCGCCCTTGGCCTCGCCGATGAACTCCTGCATCAGGAAGTTGGCATACAGCCCGCGCAGGGCCTCGACGATGCCGCGCGAGGCACTGGCCTTCTCGGTGAGGATCACGCCCCGCCCCTGGGTGCCCTCGTTGAGCTTCACCACATGCGGCGGCGGGCCGAGCATGGACAACAGATCGACAGTGTCGTCGGGGTTGTCGCCGAACACGGTGACCGGCATGTCGATGCCCTTGGCCGCCAGCAACTGGTGCGCACGCAGCTTGTCGCGCGAACGCAGGATCGCGTCGGACGGATTGGGCGTGCGCGCGCCCATCAGCTCGAACTGGCGCAGCACGGCGGTGCCATAACGGGTGATGGAGGCACCGATACGCGGGATGACCATGTCCACCCCGGTCATCGGCCTGCCCTTGTAATGCATCGAGAAACCATCGGCGGCGATGCGCATGTAGCAGCGCAGCGGGTCGAGGATGCGCACGGTGTGGCCGCGCGCGCGGGCCGCCTCGACCAGCCGGCGGGTGGAGTACAGGGAGCTGTTGCGGGACAGGAGGGCGAGCTTCATCGCGGCAGGATCGGGCGGCAGGCGCGCAGCATAGCGCGGGCGTGTGGCGGGTGGATGATGCTCTGCGGCGTGGCCTGGCCGGAAACGGACGGCACACTGCCAGGATCTGGACAGACCGGAAGGAAGCCCATGTCGATCACCGTGTTCCCACGCTTTTCCGAGGTGGACGTGCTTGGCCACGTCACCAACACCGCCCTGCCCGTCTGGTTCGAGGAGGGCCGCCAGGAGATCTTCCGGTACTTCAGCCGCGAGGCCGGCATGCGCGACCTGACGCTGATCCTGCGCCGCTACGAAATCGACTTCCTGCAGCAGATCCAGCCGGGACACGACGTGCGCATCGAGACCCGCATCGAGAGCATCGGCCGCTCTTCGCTGACGATCGTGCAGCAGGCGTTCCAGTTCGAGGCCCTGGTGGCCAGCGGACGCTGCGTAATGGTGCATTTCGACTACACGACCAACGCCTCGCGCGAAATCGATGCGGGGCAGCGCCGGGCGCTGTCGGGGCTGTTTACCGAGGAGTATGCGCAGTCGCTGCGGGAAACGCGCGAGCGCGCCACCGAGGCCTGATCAGGGCGAAGGGATGCGAAGGTTGAAGCGTCCATTGCGAGCACGCAGTGCCAACGGAGTGTCCCGCCACTCCACGGGAAGCGCCAGCGACGTGTGTACTGTCGGGCAACGCGTGATGTCATCAAACTCCCAGCGTTCCTCGTAGGCCTCGCATCGGAGCGTGCCGTCATCGCCGGCCTCGATCACATCGATCCAGGCCCCACTCCGGGCCTTGCCGCTGCCGCCCATCGCATAGCGGCCAATGGCTTGCCAACGCCCCTGCCAGTGGACGAGCCACACTCCCTCGATGGGACGCAGCTCCCCATCGAGCACGCTGCCCGCCACCACCAGGCATCGACCGGACGGGCTGGCAATGACCGTCTCCAGATCGCAGGCGTGACGGTCACTGGGCTCGCCATCAAGACAGAGCGCGTACGGGCAGATGCGCGCGAACAAGGTCGGATGCGCAGTCAGGCGCAGGTCGTCGGGAAGCAGCGGGATGGCCTGCAGCACCCGGGCATCAGGCAGGACATGCCGCAACGCCTTCGGCACTCCAGCGCTCAGCGCCGGGTGCGCCTGGTGCAGCCACAGACCGCGACAGGGATACAGCTGGCGCGTGCTGCTGGGCAGGCTGCGCAGCCACGACACGGCGCCAGCGTCTCCTTCGGATTGCCGCTGCGCATTCAGTTGCTGCCAGAACTGCCAGCCAGGCATCGCCAGCACATACACCACCTTGTGATGCTCGTCGTAGACGATGACGGCCTCGCACCGGTCAACATAGCAGGAGGCCCAGCGCAGTGCGCTTCCCGGAACGTCCTTCCATCCGCAACTGGCATCACGACCACCTGCAATGGCGATGTCTTCGACGATGGCACCATCACGCAGCATCTGGGTGCTGTAGACGGGCCCTCCCATGCCCAGCTCGCCCCATTCCAGCTGCACATCGTGGGCAGGCGGCCGGTTGGCAAAGCGCCCTGGTGTTCGCGAGCGCAACCGTTCACCGCCTACTGCATCGCCGATCAGATCGAAGCGCTGCAGCACGCCCCCCAACGCAAGACACGCAGCCAAGCCGGCGATCACTCCCAGAGGTGACCACCACGCCACACCGATGACAACCCAGACCAGAATGGGCAGCCATTGGGTGTAACGGCGAAGCGTGCTTGGATTCAAAGCCATGCAGATCAGGCAGAGTGTTCGTTGTGATCCATCACGTCGACCTCCAGAATGTGCGCTCACAGCGCTAAGAGAAGCCAAGCGCGATATCCAGCGTTGTATATGTCGTGCTTTGGCACCTTCGATCACTCAACCGCGGACGGACACGATGGCGGAATGGAC
Source organism: Stenotrophomonas sp. GD03794 (assembly GCF_029842145.1). Lineage (NCBI taxonomy): Bacteria > Pseudomonadati > Pseudomonadota > Gammaproteobacteria > Lysobacterales > Lysobacteraceae > Stenotrophomonas > Stenotrophomonas sp. GD03794. Next base: position 113,083 of record NZ_JAOCFV010000007.1, on the reverse strand, counting down.
CGGCTATCCCACGATCATCTACACCAACCGCCCCCTCCTTGATCTGGCCAAGGACCTCATGGCCTGTTTCCGGGATACGTTCGGCTATCAGATGGAGGTGGACCGCCTCGGGAACGGCCTGGGCTTCCTGTTCTACCGCGACAGGGACATGCTGGATCACCACCTCGACGTAGGATTCAACGTTGACCGGGCCGGTCGCGGATGTGTTGGCATTGAAGTGGACGAAGTCGACTTCTACGCCAGGCTTTCCCTGTTCGAGTTCGAGGGCGAATCGGACTTCGACCCCTACGACGTCGGCATGATGCTGAGCGGGGTTCTTCATGTCACCGTGGTGCTGCCCGCAGCAACCGAGGAGAACACGTTCTGCTCGCAGGTGCTCAGTGACGTTGAAAATCTGACGAAAATGCCGGCGGGCAGTTCCCGGCAGGAGCGCCTCAAGGAACATCTTTCCGTGATCAAAGCGCTTTCAGCCGAAGCGGATCGGCTGGGTGACCTGCTCGATCAGGAGTGATCGAGAGGCGGGATGGAGCGGGTGAAGGGAATCACCCAAGGCAGCCAACCCATTGATTAATAAAGATTTTTTCTGGTTATTAAAACCAGAAGTGGCCTCTGAATGTACCACATCACCCCTCTTGGCGAAAGGCATAAATCCACCGCCTTCTGCTGGCAGCTACCGACAGCCACTGCGATCAGGAAGGGAGCGCTTTTGCGATCTGCAGTGCCCTGCGCTCGAACCGTTCGGAAACAGGGTTCGCTTGCCCCTGGGGCCTATGCAGGTGCGCCACGATTTCGTAGGGGCCGTCGTCCAGTGGTCGCATGCTGACTCCCCATCCAGGGGCGTGCTTGATACGCGATTGTGCGGATACCCCGACACCGTAGCCGGCAGAAACCCATAGCGCCATCATCTCGAAGGAAGTCACGTACTGAAGGTTCTGCGGGTCAGCAGGCAGACGCGCGAGCAGCCGACGATCCAGCGAAGAACAGGTCTCAGCCTCCCAGCGAAAGATCGGATAGTTCTGGAGGTCGGCGATGGTGAGCGATGCCTGCTCAAGCAAGGGAAGCCTCAGCGGTATCGCAACGGCCATGTGCTCAATCCACAAGGGCTGGGTTTCCAGGGCCGGATCGCTCGCTCCTTGAAGCGACATTCCCACGTCGTAGCGGCCTTCACGAAGCCCATCAAGCAGCTCGTCACCTGCCACTTCAAAGAACGTGATGCTGACCTCGGGTTCTTCCGCTCGTTGCAGCGCGAGCAGCGCCGAGAGCTGAGATGACGATACGCCTGGCGCAATCGCAAGCCTGAGGTGGGCGGGTTGGCTGGTGATGTTGTCCACGGAGAACCTACAGAAGCGACGAAGCAGGTCAAGGGCAAACCAGCATCATAGTAAAGAGAGAAGTTTAACGTCTATATGTTTAACGTGGTTAATTTAAGAGGATTGTTTGACGCTTCTGTTGATGCAGAAGCTTACTATTCAGCCAGGTCGTCCACCTGGCACACCCACATATGAATCCGAACCAGCATTAGCTTTCGGGCGGGCCGTGCGTGCCGCTCGCGTCGCGCAGGGGGTCGCTCAAGACGATTTTGCGTATCAGGCGGGAATATCGCGTTCGCACATGGGCAAGATCGAACGCGGGGAGCATGTGCCGACGCTGCCTTTGATACTGAAAATCGCTGCCGCACTCGGGATAAGCGCCAGCGAATTGATGGCCGCGACTGAAAAGAACCTCAGCGCGGGCAGTGAGCCGCAAGATTCGGCATAGCGGTCGTAAGTGTCTTTTCGGATATTGGCAGCGCAAGCTGTCGCAGCCAACGGCGCCGGGCGGGTGCTTAGCCCGACAGCGGAACACTGGAATGCCTCTTACGTATCGACAACCACAACATTAGCCACAGGGATTTTCTGGGAAATAGCAGCGTAAAGATCAACGTCCGTCTGCTGGGTCTGAATGGATACCACCAAGCTATATCGCGCCGGCAGGCCATAACGTTCCAGCGCAGGCCGTGTCCGCCACCACCCAGCCGAAGGATACACAGCAATGAAGCCACGGCTGGCCAAGTCAGCCGCCGTACCTTTCCAGACATCCTGATGCAGCGAACCACGATGCCGCTGCCGTTCGCCCAACAGCCAATTGGGATCTGAGGGGTTCACAGGGTCACCCTCATCCTCGCGCTGCGCTGCCGCATTCACCCGTGCGACAAAATGCTCGGTGGATGCATCCAGCGGACGCTGCACATCGAATCGCAGGCGATGCGAAGGGTAGTGATACTTCGAGGCCACACCACGTGCCGAAGGATTGGGTTCGATGAAGTAGGAGAGCGTGACACGCATCTCGACGGGCGTGTCCTGCAATGCCTCCAACTCATCCTTCGGCCAAGGCAAGGAATGCAAATTCATGTCGCGCGTCACGACCTTGCCTGAAACCTTCGCGTAAGGCTGTACCACGTCCTCAACCAGCAAGGTCAGCGAGTCTCCCGCGCTCCATAGTGCCCGGTTCAAATCCGGGACTCCCCAGCCGCAATGGCGAATCAAGTGAACGTAATCGTCCTTGTTCGGCACCACGGGCAGGAACATCCCGCGCATGGCCTCGCTCCATTGCGCAGAATGCACCAGCAACGCACGCACGGTTTCCGGCCGGAGGTGCGGATAGGCCGCCATGATCTGAGCCACCATTCCCGCACACAATGCCGACGCGGCACTGGTGGCGTTGCTGGTGGTGAACAGGCGATCCAGCGGCTGGTTGTGGGTCGTCAGCAAGTTCAGGCTGGCCATACCGACCGCACCCAGTTCATCCTTGGCCGTATTGCCTCCTTCCAGCACAACCTCGGGCTTCAACGGCCATGCCCGATCCCACGTTCTGGTTGTCGTCGTGAAGGGGCTGAGGCCGCCGGCTTCGGCGACGGGGCTCAAGGAAGGATGACCTTCCGTGTCGATCTTGTCAGTACAAGCACCCACCGTGATTGCGTTCCATGCCTGGCCGGGGTCATGCACGAGATTGGTGGAAAGGCTATCGGGATATCCAGCCCACGCATTGGGGTCGCGCGTGTTGCCGGCGGACAGCACGAACAGGCGCGGACTTTCACCAGCCCCATCGGTATCCGCAGCAAGGCCATCGACAGCAGCAGACCACGAGGAAGGACGGCCACGGTCACGGTAGTCCGAAGCCGTCACCGCCGAAGCAAACACGCGCGACCGATTCGGCGCAGAGATTTCAGGCCGCGCGACGCCTTCCGTGAAAAGATAAGCGTGGTGGCGCGCATCACCTTCATTCGCACCTTCCGCCGGTATCAGCTTCACCGACTCCAGTCGATGAGGGACATTGATTGAATCAGCAGAGGCCAGAGCATCCGTGAGATCGCCATAGGCAGCCAAGCCCGCCAGGCCGGTGCCATGATCAGCCTCATCATCCACGCCCCAGGCCGGCTCCACGGTATGCAAATCGCTCGCATCCATCAAAGGCGCCAAGAGCGGATGCGCACGAGTCACTCCGGAATCCAACAGGCAGACGCGGGGAGCCGTATCGTCCGACGGCTGCAACCGGGCACGACGCAGCAAGTCGTCCGCCCACGCCTGCTGCTCGCGTACGCCCATGCCATCGAAGAACTCAGCAGTCTCCTTGGCATAGCGAAGTTCAGCCACACAGTTCAGCGTCATCACCGACCGCGAGAACTGCTGCTGCGATCCATACATCAACAGCACCGTGCGTTCGGGGAAATTGACCTGCTTGTCACTGACGACACATTCCGCCAATCGAGCAAGTTTCTTGAAGTCCTCTACAACGATTTGCCGCTGTCCCGCCCCTCGAACCGGAAGCCAGACCTCCCACCAGAAGGCGGTCGCGAGATCGTCAGGCAGCAATTCGGGGGCGTCAGTCCACAGAGCCCTGATTTCTGCTGCCCGGATGGATTCGATGGCATCGATCAGCTTGCGGTGATCTCGCGCCTTGCCGTTACGATCCTTTTTCTCTTCGAGGTAGTCGGAAATGTATTTCTCGAAATGCGCCAGCTTTCCATCAGGGACAAAGACATTGGCGAAGGTCCGGTTGCCCTCGTGACGAACACTGAGAAGCTCAATCCTCTTGCGAGCATCCGCCAAGCTCTCGAACGCCAGCTCAACATCCGGTTGACTGGAAAACTGGATTTGCAAGCCAAGGCCACTTTCCAGTTGCAGTTCCCCTTGAACTCGCACCGCCTCTGCCACAGCAGGCTTCAAGATCTCGATTTGTGCTCGGAGGGACGCACTCTGTTGCGGCCGAGGCAAGGCCGGTACGTTTTGCGTTGGGCCACCGCCCGGAGAATGTGCGGTAAACCCGACGGTCTTTGATGTATTTCGAAGAATGAAGTGTGGGCGTTTAGCTTGTGGCTGATCCGGCATGGTTCGGTACGGCCTTCTTGTGATTCATTCTGAAGCTTAATTTGCGGCGCTCATCGAGAGCGCGTGTCAGCATATCCACCTTCACACACGCCTCGTCGTGCATCACCGCTTCCTTGATGGACTCATCCACTGCACGTTTAATCTCTGCGTAGCTCAAACCCTCCGCTCTGCTTGTAAGCGCCTTGAGTGGAAAAGGTTTGGGCGCGAACTTCCCAAGCCGCGACTGGATCAGCCTGGCGGCTTGCGGCGCACCTGGAAACCGATACTCGATCACATCATCAAACCGGCGGAAAAGTGCGTAGTCAAGGATCTCCACATGGTTCGTCGCTGCGACGATCAGGCTATGGGATTGATCGCTTTCAATCATTTGCAGAAAGCTGTTCAGTACCCGCCGAATCTCACCCACGTCATTGGCCAGCCCTCTTTGCGAGCCGATGGCATCGAACTCATCAAAGAAGTAAACACCCCGCACATCATTGATGGCATCGAATATTTGACGCAGCTTGGCGGCGGTCTCTCCCATGAACTTGGTAATCAGGGCATCCAGCCGAACAGAAAACAGCGGGATACCCAGTTCACCGGCCAGCACAGAGGCCGTCATCGTTTTGCCGGTGCCAGGCGGGCCGACCAGCAACAATTTACGTCTCGGCGACAGGCCATGCTCGCGGATACGCGAATGGTGCTTCTGTTCCTTCATGATGCGGCCAAGCTGTTCGGCCATCTCCGCATCGAGCACCATGTCCGACAGTCGATTCTTTGGGTAGGACACCGTCAGCAAGTTCGCCAGTTCACCGCGTGGACGGGCCAATGGCACCAGTTTGCCCTCGGTGCCATGCGATGAGACACGGGCTTTCGCCGCGTCGATCATGTCGCGCAGTTCTTCGGCAAGCTTGCCATGCCCCACCTTGGCTTCACGAGCCGCGACCTGCATGGCGACGGAATAGAAGTGCTGGTCATCCCGCTCGATATGGGATTTCACCAACGCCTTGAGTTGTTCGGCATTAGCCATAGTGGCCTCCCACCTGCGCTGTCATGTTGGCCGATGCTCCCAGTGATGCCAGCGCAGACTGCATTAACTGATCGGCGACGTGCTCGTCTATCGCACCCAGTTCGCTTTGGTCGGCAGCCAGAACGAACAGCAGGCCGACAGGCACATGCAATGCCTCGGCAATTCTTGTAACCGTCGAAAGTGTCGGGTCGCGCTTATTGTTCTCAAGCATCGACAAGTACGACACGGAGCAATTGGCTCGGTTCGCAATGGTGCTTTGAGAGACGCCCCGTTGCGTTCGGCACAGTCGAATGGCTTGTCCAACATTCATGGCGCTTGCTTTCTCACGGGTTGCGACGAGCGTAAGTACCCTGGAATTTTACCACCAGTGAACATTATTGACGAGACTTCTCCTCCGGATACCGCACTGGCAGGCTTCAGGCAGCCAGTCCTGGCCGCTGCGGATCAATCGTCCGAGTGCGCGCGCAGGCGCGCGATGAATCGTTCCACCGACACCGGCGAGTCCTCGCCGGCGGGCCGTAGCAAGTAGGTCGTGATGACTGCGGAATCCATGGCCAGAGGGCGGATCACCACGTCGGGGCGCAGGCTCGCCGCGATCCTGGTTTCGGTGATGAAGCCTACCCCGTAGCCGGCACCGACCAGGGTGAGCATCATGTCCAATGACGACACGTGCTCGGCGACGTCGGGTGGACGCTCCAAAGGCCGCAGCAGCCGCGCCAGTTCACGATGGTAGCCTTCGCATGCCTGCGGGTCACATAAGACCAGTGGGTAGATCGCAAGCTGATGCAGCGGAACAGCCTTGTGTGAAAGTAAAGGATGCCGGGCGGGCACGGCTACCACCAGCGGATCGTGCCAGAGTGGCTCGGTAACGATGTCGTCGCCGACTTCCGCCGTGTGCGCAAACCCGATCGAGAAGTCACCTGAGCGCAAACCACGCAACTGATCGGCCAACGGCACTTCGGACAGGCGAATCTCGATCTCCGGCTCTTCCTCGCGGCAGCGGGCCAGGAGGGCCGACAGCCTGGGATCGATTGCACCGTCGGATACGGCAATGCGAAGGCTTCCGCTCAGGCCCGCAGCGACCGCCTGTACGTTCTCCTGAGCCTGTTTGAGGACGGCGAACACTCTGCGCACATCTTGCAGGAACGTTGCTCCCGCCTCGGTCAGTACCGTGCCTCGGCGGTTGCGCTCGAAGAGCACCACACCCAGATCATCCTCAAGCTCTTTGATGGCGCGGGACAAGGGTGGCTGTTCGATATGCAGGCGCTCTGCGGCCCGTGTGAAGTGCAGCTCTTCTGCGAGAGCCACAAAGCAGCGAAGGTGTCGCAGTTCCATGGGTCGTGCTCCTGTTCCGTATCAGCGATCTATTCGCACCAGCTCTCGTCCGCAGTGACCTGCTGGATGCACGTCCAGTCCACGTCACTCCTGGCGCGCTGCGCTGGACTGAAGCGCCTGCCAGTCCACGCCGGATCACTCATTTGCGCCTCAAAAATGGTTATCATAATACAGCTAACTAGTGAATCAACTTAGATTTATAGACGTCTTTCCACACAGACCATATACTTTCTGCAGAAATTTACACGAGCATTCGCTAACCCGAACGAGCCAGTCAGGATGCCCCACCAACAGCTTGCCGATCTCACCCAGCCACAGCGTGACCGCCTCGCGTTCGTGGAATTGCGTCTGCGCTTCATTGGGGAGATGCGCCGCCAGGACTTGGTCGCGCGTTTTGGTATCCAGTCCGCTGCCGCGTCCAGGGATCTGGCGCTGTACAAGGACTTGGCTCCGGGCAATATCGACTACGACGGCAAAGGCAAGTTCTACGTCCTGGGTTCGAGCTTCCAGCCGATCTTCGATTTCCCACCCGAGCGGGTGTTGTCGTGGCTGACCCAGGGGTTTGGCGACGGTGAACCGATGCACATCAAGGCGTGGGTGGCCAGCGAGAGCCCGTCCCGGCTCACTCACCCTGACCTGGCAATCTTGGCGAGCGTCACTCGGGCCATTCATTACGAGTGCCCGCTCGGCATCGAGTACCACTCCATCTCAAGCGGTCGCACGGAGCGCGAGATCGTTCCGTTTGCGCTGATCGACAACGGTCTGCGCTGGCACGTTCGCGCGTTCGACCGCAAATCCCAGGATTTCCGGGATTTCGTCATCACCCGGATCAGACGCCCTGTCGTGCTCAAGGGCCAGCCAGTGGCGGCTCACGAGATGAGCGATCAGGACATTCAGTGGACACGGATCGTCGAGCTGGAACTGGTTCCCCATCCGGACCAGCCCCGGCCAGAGATCACCGAAATGGACTACGGCATGCAGGGCGGCGTGCTGCGGATGAAGCTGCGTGCAGCCACGGCCGGGTACATCCTGCGCAAATGGAGTGTCGATTGTTCCCCCGACCATAGCCTGCGCGGCCCCGAGTACCGGCTTTGGTTGAAAGACCACCTTGCCATCTACGGTGTGCGCAATGCTGTGCTGGCGCCGGGATATGCATCGCCAAGTACAGAGGCGTCGATAGACGACTGAACGGGAACGACCATGAAGCTGATCCACAACACCGGTTCGCAGCGCGTCATCGATTTGATCCGCCCTCATCTCAAGCGTGGCAATCAGCTCGGTTGCGTGACGCCTTCGTTCTCTCTTTACGCCTTCGCTGAAGTCCGAGAGGCTCTGTCCACCCTGGAACGGGTCCAATTGATTGTGCCTCCCGACGATGCGGTGCTTGAACTCCTTGGTTCGGAAGGTGACCGTGCCGCGCGCAATCGTCTGCAGGCACGCTGGTTGGCCAATCAGTGCGCGAAGTGGATCAGTGAGAAGGTTGATCTGCGGCGGGCATCAAGATCAGTGCCTCAAGGTGCAGCAGTCATGCGCAGGCTCGATGGAACGCCTGAACAAGTGGTGCTGGGGTCGTTCGCCTTCAGCACATCAGGCCTTGGCCTGACGCCAGGCAACCCATTGAGCTTGATTCAGGCATCGGAATCTGCTGACGAGGCCGCGCAGCTTGCCCAATGGTTCGATCACCAGTGGGCAAATCTGCAAAGCGTTTCTGCCACCGATTCGGAGGACAAGAGCAAAGGGCGTGATGCCGTTCTCGAAGCGCTGCGAGCCCTTGGTGAGCACCGCGACCCGTTCACCATCTACACATTGATGTTGCATCACCTGTTTCGTGACAGTGGCGACGAGATGGATGAAGAGCGCATCGTCAAGTCCGCCACCGGCATTCGCAATACCGTGGTGTGGAAGAAGCTCTTCAAGTTCCAGCGCGACGGCGTGGTGGGCGCGATCGACAAACTCAACCGCTTTGGCGGCTGCATCATTGCCGACAGTGTCGGCTTAGGCAAAACCTTCGAAGCCCTGGCCATCATCAAGTACCACGAACTGCGCAACGACCGCGTGCTGGTGCTGGCGCCCAAGCGCCTGCGCGATAACTGGACGCTTTACAAGGCCAACGACAAGCGCAACGTCCTTGCAGGCGACCGTTTCAACTACGACGTCCTCAACCACACCGACCTGTCACGCGATGGCGGCACATCCGGCGATATCGATCTGTCGCATGTGAATTGGGGCAACTACGACCTGGTGGTGATCGACGAATCGCACAACTTCCGCAACAAGGCCACCCACAAAGGCAAGGAGTCGCGCTACGACCGCCTGATGCGGCGGATCATCCGCGAAGGCGTCAAGACCCGCGTGCTGATGCTCTCGGCCACACCGGTCAACAACCGCCTGGCCGACCTGCGCAACCAGATTGCCTTTGCCACCGAAGGCGATGACACCGCCCTGATGGAGCACGGCATCGCCAGCATCGAGGCCACGACCCGCAAGGCGCAGGCGCAGTTCAACCGCTGGCTGGCGCTGGACGAAGCTGAAAAAACACCGACCCGGCTGGTGGAGATGCTGGGTTTCGACTACTTCACCTTGCTGGACCATCTCACCATCGCCCGCTCTCGGCGGCACGTGGAGAAATACTACGGCACCAGCGAGACAGGCCGCTTCCCGGATCGCCTGCCACCGATCAACATCAAGGCCGACGTTGACCTTGCGGGCGAGTTCCGCGCCATCCGCGACATCAATCAGGAAATCCGCCGACTCACCTTGGCCAGTTATGCGCCGCTGCGCTATGTCCTGCCCCACAAACAGGAAGCCTACGACGCCAAGTACAGCACGCAGATTCGCGGCGGAGAAAGCTTCTTCCGCCAAGCGGACCGCGAAGAAAGCCTGATTCATCTCCTGCGTGTGAACGTGCTCAAACGCATGGAAAGCGCCGTTTCTTCCTTCACCCTGACACTGCAAAGGCAGCTCAAGGACGTGGAGGCCACGCTGGGCCGCATTGAGTCGCATGCCGATGCACTGGAGGAAATCGACATTGCCGACGTCGATATCGACGACCCCGCGTTCGAGTCCTTGTTGGTCGGGCGCAAAGTCAAGGTGCTGCTGGATGACGTGGATCTGATCCGCTGGAAGCAGGATCTGCTGGAAGACCGCAACCGCCTGGCAACCCTGCTGGCGGCTGCCAAACAAATCGATGCCGCCCGCGACGCCAAGCTGACCGCACTGCGCGACTTGATCCAACGCAAGTGCCACGATCCGATCAACCCCGGCAACCGCAAGATCATCGTGTTCACTGCTTTTTCCGATACGGCGCACTATCTCTATGCGCAGCTCGCTCCCTGGGCCAAAAGCACGTTGGGTGTCGATGCTGCGCTGGTCACCGGGAGCGCCGGCATACAGACCACCTTGCCCGGTCTGCGCAAAGGCATGAGCGATGTGCTGTCGGCATTTGCGCCGCGCGCCAAGGAGCGCCCGGCCGAACTGGCCGCTGAAGGCGAGATTGACTTGTTGATCGCCACCGACTGCATTTCCGAAGGGCAGAACCTGCAAGACTGCGACTGGCTGATCAACTACGACATCCACTGGAACCCGGTGCGCATCATCCAGCGCTTCGGACGCATCGACCGCATCGGCTCGCCCAACCAGCGCATCCAGCTCGTGAACTTCTGGCCCAACATGGAGTTGGAGGAATACATCAACCTGGAACAGCGCGTCAGCGGTCGCATGGTGCTGCTCGATGTCTCGGCCACAGGGGAAGAAAACCTGATCGAGCAACAATCCGGCAACGCCATGAACGATCTGGAATACCGGCGCAAGCAGTTGCTCAAATTGCAGGACACCGTCATCGACATGGAAGACCTGTCCACCGGCGTGTCGATCACCGACCTCACCCTGACCGACTTCCGCATCGATCTGGCGCAATATCTGAAGGCGCACCCCGGCAAGCTCGACACCCAGCCCCTTGGAGCCTATGCGGTGACCACGACACTGGATGCCGATATTCCCCCCGGCGTGATCTTCTGCTTGCAAGCCTGCGGCCCGGCAGCAAAGCCCGCCGCATCGTCCGACTACCCGCTCGCGCCGCACTACCTGGTGCATGTCGGCGATGACGGAACCGTATTGCTGCCTTACCCCCAGGCCAAACGCATCCTGGACCGCCTCAAGCGCCTTTCGCTGGGGCGCGAACGACCTGATGAAAGTGCCTGCGCGCGGTTCGACAAGGCCACCAAAGGGGGCGAAGACATGCGCCATGCCCAGAAGCTGCTCGCGGCGGCAGTGGCATCCGTCGCCGGCAAGCACGAGGAACGGGCCGTGGCCAGTCTATTCACGCCCGGCGGCACGCACGCCATGAAAGGCGAATTCGCCGGCAGCGGTGATTTTGAGGTGGTGGCATTCCTGGTGGTGCTGCCGGAAAGGGAGGCAGCATGACGGTCATCGACGCGCACGCCGTTATCCAGGCATTGGGCCTGCCCGACAGTTGCCGGGTAGAGCAGCGCGTCCCCAAGAAACTGCTGTTGGAGAATGGTGTGCCTACGGCGTCCGACAAACGCTTGATCACCGATGCCATTGAAGAAATCCAGTGGTTCGCCGCGCTCAAGCCCAACACCATCGGCGTGCCTGACTACCGGGACGCGCAGCGCGAGTACCTTGAGATCGCAGTGCTGGTTGTGACCTTGCGGGGTACCGTCAAACCCGCCAGTTGCTCGCGGCTGGCTGAACTGGTGCACCGTGCGGTGCCTTATCCGGTGCTGTTGCTGTTGGTTGAAGGACAAACGGTGGCCTTGTCCCTGGCCCACAAGCGCTGGGCGCAGAACGAGGCCAGCAAAGTGGTGCTCGACGGCAGCCTTACGTTGGCCTTGCTATCCCACGCAACCGCCAATGCCACGGCGACCGATGCCGCAGCACGCTCCGAAGCCGAGCATGCCTTCGTGCAATCCCTGTCGATTGCACACCAGCCCCAGACCTCGTTGCACGCCCTCTATCAAGGCTGGATGGATTGCGTGCAGGCCCTGCAGGCTGCGCGGCGGACAGGAAACTACCGAACCACGGCAACGCCGGAGCAGGCGGCGGCGCGTCGGCAGGCGCTGGCCGATTGCGAGCGGCTTGAAGGCGAGATCAGCCGCCTGCGGGCACAAGGCGCGAAGGAAAAGCAGATGGCACGCCAAGTCGAAATCAATCTCCAATTAAAAGCACTGTTGGCCGAGCGTCAGCAGATCGCTCAATATCTCTGAGGAATAGAAGTGAAGGCCACAGAAACCAACCTGCTCAAGTTCTTGAAGAAATCTCCGCAGTTCGTCATTCCCATCTATCAGCGCAATTACTCCTGGACGGAAGCCCAGTGCCAACAGCTGTGGTCAGATTTGCTGAGGTCGGGTCGTGACGAGCAGATTAATGGCCATTTCATCGGTTCCATCGTTTATGTGGAGCGTGGTCTGTCCACCGTCACCACCCAGGAAGCACTGCTGGTCATCGACGGACAACAACGTCTTACCACGTGCACCTTGTTGATTGCAGCACTGGCCAAGCACTTTGAAGCCAATCAGCTGCCTGAATTGCTGGACAGTTTCTCCGCGCGAAAGCTGCACAATTACTACCTGCTCAATCCTGAAGAGGACGGCGAGCGCCACTACAAACTCATTCTGTCGGAAACTGATAAGAAGACGTTGTTGGCCATCATCAAATCCGCACCGATGCCTGCGGAGATCAGTACCCGCATAGAGCAGAACTACACGCTCTTTCAGGCGCTGATAAACAAGCATCAGGACGAGCTCAAAGCCATCTGCCAAGGGTTGGCCAAATTGCTCATCGTCGAGGTGTCGCTCGATCGCACTCAGGACAATCCTCAGCTCATCTTCGAGAGCATGAATTCCACCGGCCTTGAGCTCAGCCAGGCCGATCTGATTCGCAACTACATCCTGATGGGATTGGAGCCAAAGCTCCAGACTGAGCTTTACCAGAGTTACTGGCGGCCGATGGAAAAATCGTTCGGCCAGAAGGCCTACGTGACGCACTTCGATCCCTTTATGCGTCACTATCTCACTGCCAAAACAGGTGAGATTCCCAACGTGCGCGAAGTGTATGCTGCCTTCAAGGCTTTCGCTCGCGCCAGCCAGCTTGATACCACTGCGCTTGTTGCTGATATCCACGCCTATGCCAGCTACTACTGCGCCATGGCGCTTGGTGCGGAAACGGAGTCGAAACTAAAAGAAGCTTTTCACGATCTGCGTGAGCTGAAGGTAGACGTAGCCTATCCCTTCCTGCTTGATGTCTATCACGACTACAAGCAAGCACGGTTGGCTGCGGACGAATTGGTGAGCATCGTTCGCTTGGTTGAAAGCTACGTGTTTCGCCGCGCCATCTGCGCCATTCCCACCAACTCGCTGAACAAGACCTTCCCAGGCCTGAGCCGGACACTGAAAAAAGACCGTTATCTGGAGAGTGTGCGGGCGGCGTTCCTGTTGTTGCCGTCCTATCGCCGCTTCCCAGGCGATGAGGAGTTCCAGCGCGAGCTCAAACAACGCGACCTGTACAACTTCCGCAGCCGTAGCTATTGGTTGCGTCGTCTCGAAAACCATGGACGCAAGGAACGCATCGTGGTTGAGGACTACACCATCGAGCACATCCTGCCGCAGAACGAAGTACTTTCATCAGCGTGGCAGGCGGAACTCGGCCCCGATTGGCAACAGACTCAGCAGAAGTATCTGCATACCTTGGGCAATCTCACCTTGACGGGATACAACAGCGAGTACAGCGACTATCCATTCGCCTACAAGCGCGATCAGGTCATCAATGCCGATGGCAAGAAAATCGGCTTCAAATACAGCGCCCTCAACATCAACGAAGGATTGGGTGAGGTAGAAAAGTGGGATGAAAGTGCCATCAAAACACGTGCCGAGCGCCTTGCTAGAGAAGCCGCCAAAGTATGGGCTGCACCGCAGCTGGATAGCAGCGTCCTTGATGCCTATCGCCCTTCAGCAACCAACGCAGGGCAACACTACGGCATCGACGATCATCCGCACCTGACCAGCGGCACCATTCGCACACTGTTTGATGCCTTGCGCAAAGAAATTTTGGAGTTGGACCCGTGCATCTACGAGGAATACCTCAAGCTCTATGTCGCCTATAAGGCAGAGACAAATTTCGTGGATGTTGTCCCTCAGGCCAGACGCTTGCGCCTGTCGCTGAATATGCCATTCAGCGAGATCGATGACCCCAAAGGGCTGTGCACCGATGTCACCAACCTTGGCCGCTGGGGCAATGGCGATGTAGAAGTCGGCTTGTCCAGCCTGGATGAGCTTCCCTACGTCATGGGCCTGATTCGCCAGTCTTTTGATCGCCAGATGGGCGACCTGCAGGATGCCTGATGCCAAAGAATACCGAGTTTGAGGAGAGTCTCACCATGACCATTAAAAAAATCGATACCACCAGCCCAGAAGCCCAATCCGCCGATCTGGTGGCGGGAAATATCGAACAGCTCAAAGCGCTGTTCCCGGAGCTGATCACCGAGGGCGCGGGCGGCGTGGCCGTGAATGTGGACGTACTCAAGGCGCTGGTGGGCGATGCCACCGTCACCGATGCCGACGAGAAATACGGCCTCAACTGGCATGGCAAGCGCCGCGCCCGGCAATTGGCGCTCACGCCCAGCACGGGCACCCTGCGCCCCTGCCCGGAAGACAGCGTGGACTGGGATACCACCCAGAACCTGATGATCGAGGGCGACAACCTTGAAGTGCTCAAGCTGCTGCAAAAAAGCTATGCCAGCAAGGTCAAGCTGATCTATATCGACCCGCCGTACAACACCGGCAAGGATTTTGTGTATCCGGACAATTTTCAGGACAACATCAAGAACTATCTGGAGCTGACCGGGCAGATCGAGGGTGGAGAGAAGATTAGCAGCAATACCGAGGCCAGCGGGCGCTTTCATACCGACTGGTTGAACATGATGTATCCAAGGTTGAAGCTGGCGAGGAATTTACTGCGAGAGGATGGGGTAATCCTGCTCAGTATCGACGAGCATGAGATCACGAACCTGCGCTCCGTGATGGATGAAGCCTTCGGTGAAGAAAATTTTCTATCCTGCCTTACATGGGAAAAAGGCAGAAAAAATGATGCCAAGTTTTTTTCCAATGGACATGAGTACGTTCTTGTCTACGCAAAATCGCAGAGCTACCTTCGAGAGCAGAAAACGCTGTGGCGTGAAGAAAAGCCGGGTGCCCGAGATATCTGGAATAAATACCTCGAACTGCGCGTTCAGCATGGAATCCAAGACAACCTGATCGAAGAGGGGCTGCAAGCTTGGTATTCCGACTTGCCCAAAGCACACCCCGCTAAAAAGTGGAGCCGCTACAAGCGAGTGGATCAAAACGGGCCGTGGCGGGATCGTGACATCTCCTGGCCGGGCGGTGGTGGGCCGCGCTATGACGTCCTTCATCCCGTTACAAATCAACCGTGCGTTGTGCCGGAGGCCGGTTGGAGATACTCATCTTCCGATGAAATGCAACGCCAGATAAAACTTGGGCTTGTTGAGTTTCGCCAAGACCACACGGAGCCGCCCTTCCGAAAGGCACATATCCGCCCGATTCCTCAGGAGCTTGATTCGGACAGTTCGACTGATGTTGATGCGCCTGAGGAACCAGCCGATATCGAGGATGAAGAAGAATTCGCAACTCAGGTTAGGGGTAGCTACTTCTACAAGCAATCCCAGGTTTCGGTGAAATATCTCCGGACCCTATTGGGGAAGAAAGTCTTCAACAATCCAAAGGATCTGGACGAGATTGCGAAACTGATCCGCTACACCACGTCTGATGACCCTCACGCCGTTGTGCTGGATTTTTTTGCGGGCAGCGGCACGACGGGCGAGGCGACGATGCAGTTGAACAGTCAGGATAACGGGAGCAGACGTTACATTCTTGTCCAACTTCCAGAGTCGCTTGACGCAAGCGACAAGCAGCAAAAGATTGCTGCAAAGTACTGTGGAGACCTTGGACGGCCGCTGAATATCGCTGAGCTCACTAAAGAACGCCTACGCCGTTCCGGAACCAAGATCAAAGCCGATAACCTCGACTGGCAGGGCGACACCGGCTTCCGCGTATTCAAGCTCGACACCTCTAATATCCGAGCCTGGAATCCCAAACCACACGATCTGGAAGCCACACTGTTCGACCATCAGGATCACCTGCTCGAAGGCCGCAGCGAGGCCGATGTGTTGTACGAACTGCTGCTCAAGCTCGGCCTTGATCTTTGCGTACCCATCGAAAAGCGCGGCATTGAAGGGCTAGATGTACATGCCGTAGGCGGCGGCGTGCTGTTGGCTTGCCTGGCCGAAAAAATCACCCGTGAGCAGGTGGAGCCACTGGCCCAAGGCATCATCGCCTGGCACAAGGAGCTGGCACCCGCTGGCCCTGCTGGAAAAGAAAGCACCTGCGTGTTCCGCGACAGCGCCTTTGCCGACGACGTTGCCAAAACCAACCTCGCCGCGATTCTGGAGCAGCACGGCATCCAGAACGTGCGTAGCTTGTAAGGGAGGTTCGCAATGAAACTCCACTTCGAGCCCAACCTCGACTATCAGATGCAGGCCATCGAGGCCGTGTGCGATCTTTTCCGTGGTCAGGAGGTCTGCCGCACCGAATTTACGGTGACCATGAAACTGCCCGATGAGGTGCAGATGTCACTGGGTGTGGCGCAGTCCGACCTTGGCGTTGGCAACCGCTTGACCCTGCTGGACGATGAACTGCTCAAGAACCTCGCGGACATCCAGTTGCGCGGTGGCCTGCCGCCTTCCGGCTCGCTGACTTCCGGCGACTTCACGGTGGAAATGGAGACCGGCACCGGTAAGACCTATGTATACCTGCGCTCGATCTTCGAGCTGAACAAGCGCTACGGTTTCAGCAAGTTCGTGATCGTGGTGCCCTCGGTGGCGATCAAGGAAGGCGTCTACAAGACCCTGCAAATCACCGAGGAACACTTCAAGGGGCTCTACGCGGGCGTGCCCTTCGATTACTTCCTGTACGACTCGGGCAAGCCCGGGCCGGTGCGCAATTTCGCCACTAGTTCCAACATCCAGATCATGGTGGTGACGGTGGGCGCCATCAACAAGAAGGATGTGAACAACCTCTACAAAGAGACCGAGAAGACGGGCGGCGAGAAGCCCATCGACCTGATCAAGGCCACCCGGCCGATCATCATCGTGGATGAACCGCAAAGTGTGGACGGCGGCCTTGAAGGACGCGGCAAGGAAGCGCTGGATGCCATGAACCCGCTCTGCACGCTGCGCTATTCCGCTACCCATGTGGACAAGCACCACATGGTGTTCCGCCTGGATGCCGTGGATGCTTATGAGCGCAAGCTGGTCAAGCAGATCGAGGTGGCGTCGGCCACGGTGGAGGATGCGCACAACAAGCCTTTCGTGCGCCTGGTGAAGGTGGAAAACAAGCGCGGCCGCATCAGCGCCAAGGTCGAGCTGGATAAACAGACCGCCACTGGCGTGCAAAGGACTGAGGTGACGGTCAGCGATGGCGACGACCTTCAGCAGAGCGCCGATGGCCGTGCGATCTACGCCGATTTTCGGGTGGGCGAGATCAATACGGCCAAGGGCGAAGCGTTCATGGAGCTGCGCTACCCCGGCGGCGAAGTGTTTTTGCAGCCGGGTCAGGCCCACGGTGATGTGGATGCGCTGGCCGTGCAACGCGAGATGATCCGCCGCACGATCAAGGAGCATCTGGACAAGGAAAAGCACCTGCGTCCATTGGGGATCAAGGTGTTGAGCCTGTTCTTCATCGACGCGGTGGACAAGTACCGTCAGTACGATGCGGACGGCCAGCCGGTCAAGGGCGTGTATGCGCAGATGTTCGAGGAAGAATATCGCCGTGCCGCCAAGTTGCCGGCCTACCAGAGTTTGTTTGCCGAGATCGACCTGGAGTCCGCCGCCGAAGAAGTGCACAACGGCTATTTCTCCATCGACAAGAAGGGCGGCTGGCTTGATACCGCCGAGAACAATGCGGGTAACCGGGAGAATGCCGAACGCGCCTACAACCTGATCATGAAAGAGAAGGAGAAGCTGCTGTCCTTCAGCACGCCGCTGAAGTTCATCTTCTCCCACTCCGCCCTCAAGGAAGGCTGGGACAACCCCAACGTGTTCCAGATTTGCACCTTGCGCGACATCCAGACCGAGCGCGAGCGCCGCCAGACCATTGGTCGCGGCCTGCGCCTGTGCGTCAACCAGGATGGCGAGCGGGTACGGGGCTTCGAGGTCAACACCCTGACCGTGGTGGCCACGGAAAACTACGAACAGTTTGCCGAAAACCTGCAGAAGGAAATCGAGAAAGACACAGGCATCCGCTTTGGCATTGTGGAGCAGCATCAATTTGCCGCCATTGCCGTGACTGGCGCTGATGGGCACGCCGCACCGCTGGGCATCGAGCAATCAAAGGCACTGTGGGAGCACCTGAAAGCCGCCGGCCATATAGATGCCAAAGGCAAGGTGCAGGATTCACTGAAAACGGCGCTGAAGAACGGCACCTTGGAACTGCCGGCCGAGTTTGATGCGCAGAAAGCCCAGATTGCTGAAGTGCTGCGCAAGGTGTCGGGCCGGCTGGACATCAAGAATGCCGATGAGCGCAGGCAAGTGCCGCTGCGCAAGGGTAAGGATGGCAAGGTCGTTTATCTTAGCGACGAGTTCAAGGCACTGTGGGACCGCATCAAGCACCAGACAACGTACCGCGTGCAGTTCGATAACGCCAAGCTGGTGACGGATTGCATCGCAGCGTTGCAGAAGGCCCCGGTGATTGCCAAAGCACGGCTGCAATGGCGCAAGGCCGACATCTCTATCGGCAAGGCGGGTGTCGCCGCGACGGAGAAAGCGGGCGCGGCGACCGTGGTGCTGGACGAGGCGGATATTGAGCTGCCGGATTTGCTGACCGACCTGCAGGATCGCACCCAGCTCACCCGACGCACCATCGTCAGCATCCTGACGGGAAGCGGCCGCCTGGACGACTTCAAGCGCAATCCGCAGCAGTTCATCGAATTGACCGCCGAAACCATCAACCGTTGCAAGCGCTTGGCCCTGGTCGATGGCATCAAGTACCAGAAGCTCGGCGACCAGCATGTCTATGCGCAGGAGCTGTTCGAGAAGGAGGAACTGACCGGTTATCTGAAGAACATGCTGTTGGATACCCAGAAGTCGATCTACGAGCACGTGGTGTACGACTCGACCCCAGAGCGGGATTTTGCCAACGGGCTGGAGAAGAACGAGGCCATCAAGCTCTACGCCAAGCTGCCGGGCTGGTTCAAGGTGCCCACCCCACTGGGCAGCTACAACCCCGACTGGGCCGTGCTGGTGGAAGAAGACGGTGCTCAGCGCCTGTACTTCGTGGTGGAAACCAAGAGCAGCCTGTTCACCGACGACCTGCGCGACAAGGAAAGCGCCAAGATCGAATGCGGCAAGGCGCATTTCACTGCGCTGGCGGTTGGTGAGAACCCCGCCCGGTATGTGGTTGCGCGCTCCGTTGACGATCTTTTGACCGAGGCGGCAAAAGGATAGGTTCTGTCGCTGTCACGGCGAGAGACGACACAAAACACAAGGAGCAGAGACCCGAAATGAAGATCCAATCCGTTCGCATCCGAAACTTTCGCACGTTGAAAGACGTGACGATTCCGTTCGATTCCGTCACGACCTTCATCGGGCCGAACGGTGCCGGCAAGTCAACGGTGCTTCGTGCGCTCGACTGGTTCTTCAACGGCAAACCCGGCTCGCTGACGGAGAAGGATTGCTCTTTTGGGGCGACTGACGAAGACATCGAGGTTCAGGTCACCTTCGCAGACCTCACCGAAAAGGATCGCGAGGCACTTGGCAAGTACGCGCCGGAAGGAGTTGCCACGTTCACCGCATGGAAGCGCCGATCTCCCGATGGCACCGATGTGCTCTCCGCCAATGCAAAGGGATTTCCGGCTTTAAATGCCATCAAGGCAGCAGGCGGTGCGACTGCGAAGAAAGAGCTGTATGCCACTCTCCGGCGCGAGCGCCCGGAGCTTGACCTTCCTGCGGCGAATACTGGTCCAGCCGTCGAGCAGGCGATGACAACTTGGGAGGCGGCTCACACTGATCAACTGCTCGATGCGCCCGAGGCTTTGCAAACCAATTTCTTCGGTTTCAACAGCGGCGGCAAGATGAGCGGGCTCTTCGACTTCGTCCTGGTTACGGCAGACCTTCGGGCAAGTGAAGAGTCCATCGACGGCAAGGCAAGCATCATTGGGCGAATCCTTGAGCGCTCGATTGACCGAACTGCCGCTGATGAGGCAATCGCGGAAATCGTTGCGGAGTCACGGGCAAAGCAGCAACAAGTCTACGAAGAGAAGTTCAAGGAGCAACTTGGGGCCATCACAACGCAGCTCAACGAGGTCGTCACAACCTATGCGCCAGGCCGGGCAATCACGGTTTCTCCGGCTGAGGTGGAACTCAAGGCACCTCGCACGACGTTCGACGTGGCCGTGCTCGACGGCACCACCGAGACTGCGGTGGAGCGGCAGGGACACGGCTTTCAGCGCACGCTGCTGATCTCGGCTCTGCAACTCTTGGCGCAGTCGGGCGCAGCCTCGGCCGAGGGAGTCATCTGCCTGGCGATCGAGGAGCCGGAACTTTTCCAGCACCCGATCCAGGCGCAGACCTTTGCGAAGGTGCTCAGGTCGCTCGCCGAAGATGCTGGCAAGCGCATCCAGGTGACCTATGCGACGCATAGCCCCTACTTCCTGGAGGCTCGACATTTCCATCAAGTCAGACGGCTGACGAGATCCGCTGACGAAGTCCCGGTGGTGACGGTCCACTTTGCCACGGTTGAGGATGTGAAGGCCAGGCTGAATGGAACAGTGGATGGCGATGTGGTCGATCGCAGGCTCGACCATAACGTGGCCGACCAGCTTGCCATAGCACTCTTCGCGAATCGCGCATTTCTTGTGGAGGGGACAACCGAATCTGCTGTGTTCTACGGTATTGGAGATAGAACTTCCCCCGGCGCCCTTGAGGCAGCAGGAATTTCTATCGTTTCTGTGGGCAGCAAGACATCGATACCCCTCGCGCATGCGATTTTGAAATCTATTGGTGTGCCAGTCTACGCACTGTTTGATGCAGACGGTGGATTTGAAGCGCGAGCCAAAGCCAAAAACAAAAAGCAAGATGACATAGATCGGGAGCGCAACAATCATGCGGTAGAGAACTGCAGATTAATGCGGTACTTCGGCTTGCCTGAAGAAGATTTTCCATCCGCCACCATTTCCGACGTCGCGGCCATTTTTGATGATCATCTTGAAGCGTTTCTGTCTGCGAACTGGGGTGAGTGGATAACTGCCTGCAATAGTGTTGAGGCTGATACCGGAATAAATCTATCGAAAAACCAACTCGCATACCGGACTGCAACACTCCGGTCGGGAGGAGTGGTGCCAGAAATGCTTAAGCAGATTCTTGTCAAGGTGGAGGGTAAGTAATCATGCATGAAATCATCTGCCCTCACTGCGGGAAGGCATTCAAGATCGATGAAGTTGGGTACGCGGACATTCTGAAGCAGGTTCGAGATAGCGATTTCGAGAAGCAGTTGCATGAGCGGCTAGAGTTGGCCGAGCAGGGAAAGCGCAATGCGGTCGAACTAGCTGAAGCCAAGATTGCCAACGAATTGCAGAAGACCTCGTCTGCCAAGGACGCCGAGATCCAGGAGCTGAAGGCCAGGCTTGATGCTGGCGAAGTTGCGCGGCAACTTGCCGTGGCCGAGGCTTTGAGCGCGGTGGAAAAAGAGCGTGACACGCTTGCAAATGAATTGGAACAAGCGAAGCGTGACAAGCAAGCCGTATCCAAGTTGGCAGAGGTCACGCTCATGAGCGAAGTGCAAAAAGCCGCTGCAGCGAAGGAGTCGGAGATACAGGAACTCAAGGCGAAGCTTGACGCTGTTGTCATCGAGAAGAAGCTCGCGATTACCGAAGCAGTCGGCGCGGTCGAGAAAGAACGTGACGAATTGAAGAGCGGCTTGCAGCGGGTAGAACTTGAAAAGCATCTCGCCGAGAAATCTTTGAAAGAAAAGTACGAGACGCAGATCAAGGATCGTGATGACGCAATCGAGCGCCTACGGGACATGAAGGCGCGACTATCGACCAAGATGGTGGGCGAAACTCTTGAGGGGGTCGTCTCAGAAAACGGAAAATAAAGCACGCTAAGGCATAGCCGAACCTGCCAAGCTTGCTCCACCCTGTAGTGACGCGATCAGCGGGCAGGAAACGTTCCCCCTTCGCGCATGGCAGGCGCACACCAACTCAGACAGCACGGCCTCCATGCGCGCCAGGTCAGCCATTTTCTCGCGCACGTCCTTGAGCTTGTGCTCGGCCAGACTGCTGGCTTCCTCGCAATGGGTGCCATCCTCCAGCCGCAGCAGCTCGGCGATCTCATCCAGGCTGAAGCCCAGCCGCTGGGCTGATTTCACGAAGCGCACCCGCGTTACATCCGCCTCGCCATAGCGGCGGATGCTGCCATAGGGCTTGTCAGGCTCCAGCAACAAGCCCTTGCGCTGATAGAAACGGATGGTCTCCACATTGACCCCGGCCGCCTTGGCGAAAACGCCAATGGTCAGGTTCTCCAAATTGTTTTCCATATCGCTTGACTCCGTACATGAGTACGGAAGTAAGGTTACGCTATCCAATTTCAATTCGAAAGGACAAGCGCATGTCTGAACCAAAAACCGGGCGCGGCGCGCTCTTCACTGGAGGGCTTGCCGCCATCCTCGCCTCGGCTTGCTGCCTCGGGCCGTTGGTTCTGATCGCCTTGGGGTTCAGCGGCGCTTGGATCGGCAACTTGGCGGTGTTGGAACCCTATCGCCCCATCTTTATCGGCGTGGCGCTGGTGGCGTTGTTCTTCGCCTGGCGGCGCATCTACCGGCAGGCAGCGGCCTGCAAACCGGGTGAGGTCTGCGCGATTCCCCAAGTGCGAGCTACTTACAAGCTCATTTTCTGGATCGTGGCCGCGCTGGTTCTGGTCGCGCTCGGATTTCCCTACGTCATGCCATTTTTCTACTGATCGGAGTTCACCATGAAGAAACTGTTTGCCTCCCTCGCCCTCGCCGCCGTTGTTGCCCCCGTCTGGGCCGCCACCCAGACCGTCACGCTGTCCGTACCGGGCATGACCTGCTCCGCCTGCCCGATCACTGTCAAGAAGGCGATTTCCAAGGTCGAAGGCGTCAGCAAAGTTGACGTGACTTTCGAGACACGCCAAGCGGTCGTCACCTTCGACGATGCCAAGACCAGCGTGCAGAAGCTGACCAAGGCAACCGCAGACGCGGGCTATCCGTCCAGCGTCAAGCAGTGAGTCACTGAAAACGGCACCGCAGCACAACGGACGTCATTGTCTGGCGCCACAAACGATAAAGGATCTGTTGCATGACCCATCTAAAAATCACCGGCATGACTTGCGACTCGTGCGCGGCGCACGTCAAGGAAGCGCTGGAAAAAGTGCCAGGCGTGCAGTCGGCGCTGGTGTCCTATCCGAAGGGCACAGCGCAACTCGCCATCGTGCCGGGCACATCGCCGGACGCGCTGACTGCCGCCGTGGCCGGACTGGGCTACAAGGCAACGCTAGCCGATGCGCCACTGGCGGACAACCGCGTCGGACTGCTCGACAAGGTGCGGGGATGGATGGCCGCCGCCGAAAAGCACAGTGGCAACGAGCCCCCGGTGCAGGTAGCGGTCATTGGCAGCGGTGGAGCCGCGATGGCGGCGGCGCTGAAAGCCGTCGAGCAAGGCGCGCAGGTCACGCTGATCGAGCGCGGCACCATCGGCGGCACCTGCGTCAATGTCGGCTGTGTGCCGTCCAAGATCATGATCCGCGCCGCCCACATCGCCCATCTGCGCCGGGAAAGCCCGTTCGATGGCGGTATTGCGGCAACTGTGCCTACGATTGACCGCAGTAAGCTGCTGGCCCAGCAGCAGGCCCGCGTCGACGAACTGCGGCACGCCAAGTACGAAGGCATCCTGGGCGGTAATCCGGCCATCACCGTTGTGCACGGTGAGGCGCGCTTCAAGGACGACCAGAGCCTTACCGTCCGTTTGAACGAGGGTGGCGAGCGCGTCGTGATGTTCGACCGCTGCCTGGTCGCCACGGGTGCCAGCCCGGCGGTCCCGCCGATTCCGGGCTTGAAAGAGTCACCCTACTGGACTTCCACCGAGGCCCTGGCGAGCGACACCATTCCCGAACGCCTTGCCGTAATCGGCTCGTCGGTGGTGGCGCTGGAGCTGGCGCAAGCCTTTGCCCGGCTGGGCAGCAAGGTCACGGTCCTGGCGCGCAATACCTTGTTCTTCCGTGAAGACCCGGCCATCGGCGAGGCGGTGACAGCCGCTTTCCGTGCCGAGGGCATCGAGGTGCTGGAGCACACGCAAGCCAGCCAGGTCGCCCATATGGACGGTGAATTCGTGCTGACCACCACGCACGGTGAATTGCGCGCCGACAAACTGCTGGTTGCCACCGGTCGGACACCGAACACGCGCAGCCTCGCGCTGGACGCAGCGGGGGTCACTGTCAATGCGCAAGGTGCCATCGCCATCGACCAAGGCATGCGCACGAGCAACCCGAACATCTACGCGGCCGGCGACTGCACCGACCAGCCGCAGTTCGTCTATGTGGCGGCAGCGGCCGGCACCCGTGCCGCGATCAACATGACCGGCGGCGATGCGGCGCTCGACCTGACCGCAATGCCGGCCGTGGTGTTCACCGATCCGCAAGTGGCGACCGTGGGCTACAGCGAGGCGGAAGCCCACCACGACGGGATCGAGACCGACAGCCGCACCTTGACCTTGGACAACGTGCCGCGTGCGCTCGCCAACTTCGACACACGCGGCTTCATCAAGTTGGTTATCGAGGAAGGCAGCCATCGGCTGATCGGCGTACAGGCGGTCGCGCCGGAAGCGGGTGAACTGATCCAGACGGCGGCTCTGGCCATTCGCAACCGCATGACGGTGCAGGAACTGGCCGACCAGTTGTTCCCCTACCTGACGATGGTCGAGGGGTTGAAGCTCGCGGCGCAGACCTTCAACAAGGATGTGAAGCAGCTTTCCTGCTGCGCCGGGTGAGAAAAAGGAGGTGTTCAATGAACGCCTACACGGTGTCCCGGCTGGCTCTTGATGCCGGGGTGAGCGTGCATATCGTGCGCGACTACCTGCTGCGCGGATTGCTGCGCCCGGTGGCGTGCACACCAGGCGGCTACGGCTTGTTCGATGACGCCGCCTTGCAACGGCTGTGCTTCGTGCGGGCGGCCTTCGAGGCGGGCATCGGCCTCGACGCGCTGGCGCGGCTGTGCCGGGCGCTGGATGCGGCGGACGGCGACGAAGCGGCCGCGCAGCTTGCCCTGCTGCGTCAGTTCGTCGAGCGTCGGCGCGAAGCGTTGGCCGATCTGGAAGTGCAGTTGGCCACCCTGCCGACCGAGCCGGCACAGCACGCGGAGAGTCTGCCATGAACAACCCCGAGCGCTTGCCGTCCGAGACGCACAAACCGATCACCGGCTACCTGTGGGGCGGACTGGCTGTGCTGACTTGCCCCTGCCACCTGCCCATCCTCGCTGTCGTGCTGGCCGGCACAACCGCCGGTGCTTTCCTCGGCGAGCATTGGGTCATCGCGGCGCTCGGTTTGACCGGCCTGTTCCTTCTGTCCCTGTCGCGGGCGTTGCGGGCATTCAGGGAAAGAGAATGAGCGCTTTCCGGCCGGATGGATGGACGACGCCGGAACTGGCCCAAGCGGTCGAGCGCGGGCAGCTTGAACTGCACTACCAGCCCGTCGTCGATCTGCGCAGTGGTGGGATTGTCGGCGCGGAAGCCCTGTTGCGCTGGCGTCATCCGACGCTTGGACTATTGCCACCGGGCCAGTTCCTGCCCGTGGTCGAATCGTCCGGCCTGATGCCTGAAATCGGCGCTTGGGTGCTGGGCGAAGCCTGCCGCCAGATGCGTGACTGGCGAATGCTGGCATGGCGACCGTTCCGGCTGGCCGTCAATGTTTCGGCGAGCCAAGTGGGACCGGACTTCGACGGGTGGGTAAAGGGCGTGCTGGCTGATGCCGAGTTGCCCGCCGAGTATCTCGAAATCGAGCTGACCGAATCGGTCGCGTTTGGTGATCCGGCGATCTTCCCCGCCCTGGACGCCTTGCGGCAGATCGGTGTGCGCTTCGCCGCCGATGACTTCGGGACGGGGTATTCCTGTCTGCAACATCTGAAGTGCTGCCCAATCAGCACGCTCAAGATCGACCAATCGTTTGTCGCCGGGCTCGCCAACGACCGCCGCGACCAAACCATCGTGCACACCGTGATTCAGCTTGCGCACGGGCTGGGCATGGATGTGGTGGCTGAAGGCGTGGAAACATCGGCGAGTCTTGATCTATTGCGACAAGCGGACTGCGACACAGGACAAGGCTTCCTGTTCGCGAAGCCAATGCCGGCGGCGGCATTCGCCGTCTTCGTCAGTCAATGGAGGGGTGCCACCATGAATGCAAGTGACTCTGTCATTTTCAGAAGACGACTGCACCAGTTGATTGGGCGTAATGGCTGTTGTGCAGCCAGCTCCTGACAGTTCAATATCAGAAGTGATCTGCACCAATCTCGACTATGCTCAATACTCGTGTGCACCAAAGCGAGGTGAGCATGGCGACGGAGGCTCTGTTGCAAAGATTGGCGGCAGTCAGAGGTAGGCTGTCGCTCTGCGCCGATCAGGCGGCTGCTGCGAAATGGTGGTTGAGCATGCCCATGGCCTCCGTCAGCGCCGAGGGCCCAATGCCAAAAGCTCTCTCCACAAGGCGCACCTCGCCCCTGATGCCGGGCTGCAGGCACCAGGGGCGAGCCTGTCCTTTGCGCAGGGCTCGCATGACTTCGAATCCCTTGATCGTGGCATAGGCCGTGGGGATCGATTTGAAACCGCGCACCGGCTTGATCAGTATCTTGAGCTTTCCGTGATCGGCCTCGATCACGTTATTGAGATACTTCACCTGCCGGTGGGCCGTCTCCCGGTCCAGCTTTCCTTCGCGCTTCAATTCGGTGATCGCTGCACCATAGCTCGGCGCTTTGTCGGTATTGAGCGTGGCAGGCTTTTCCCAGTGCTTCAGGCCTCGCAGGGCCTTGCCCAGGAACCGCTTCGCTGCCTTGGCGCTGCGGGTCGGCGACAGGTAGAAATCGATCGTGTCGCCCCGCTTGTCGACTGCCCGGTACAGGTAGGTCCACTTGCCCCGCACCTTGACGTAGGTTTCATCCAGGCGCCAGCTCGGATCAAAGCCACGCCGCCAGAACCAGCGCAGCCGCTTCTCCATCTCCGGGGCGTAGCGCTGGACCCAGCGATAGATCGTCGTATGGTCGACCGAAATGCCGCGTTCCGCCAGCATTTCCTCAAGGTCGCGATAGCTGATCGGATAGCGACAATACCAGCGCACCGCCCACAGGATCACATCACCCTGGAAATGGCGCCACTTGAAATCCGTCATCGTTCCGTCCGTCCAATCTCCGCCAAGCATGCTCAAGCTTCACGATTTTTGCAACAGAGCCCTCGCGACTAGGAGCTCGGATCTCAGGACGAAGGTCTCCGCGAATGTCCGGTCGATCCGCGCGACGTCCCAGGCGGGCGTTCCCTTGGCGGACATCCACGCCGCAGCGTCGTGCATCAGCCGCACAACCTCGTCGATATCACCCGAGCAGGCGACCCGAACGTTCGGAGGCTCCTCGCTGTCCATTCGCTCCCCTGGCGCGGTATGAACCGCCGCCTCATAGTGCAGTTTGATCCTGACGAGCCCAGCATGTCTGCGCCCACCTTCGCGGAACCTGACCAGGGTCCGCTAGCGGGCGGCCGGAAGGTGAATGCTAGGCATGATCTAACCCTCGGTCTCTGGCGTCGCGACTGCGAAATTTCGCGAGGGTTTCCGAGAAGGTGATTGCGCTTCGCAGATCTCCAGGCGCGTGGGTGCGGACGTAGTCAGCGCCATTGCCGATCGCGTGAAGTTCCGCCGCAAGGCTCGCTGGACCCAGATCCTTTACAGGAAGGCCAACGGTGGCGCCCAAGAAGGATTTCCGCGACACCGAGACCAATAGCGGAAGCCCCAACGCCGACTTCAGCTTTTGAAGGTTCGACAGCACGTGCAGCGATGTTTCCGGTGCGGGGCTCAAGAAAAATCCCATCCCCGGATCGAGGATGAGCCGGTCGGCAGCGACCCCGCTCCGTCGCAAGGCGGAAACCCGCGCCTCGAAGAACCGCACAATCTCGTCGAGCGCGTCTTCGGGTCGAAGGTGACCGGTGCGGGTGGCGATGCCATCCCGCTGCGCTGAGTGCATAACCACCAGCCTGCAGTCCGCCTCAGCAATATCGGGATAGAGCGCAGGGTCAGGAAATCCTTGGATATCGTTCAGGTAGCCCACGCCGCGCTTGAGCGCATAGCGCTGGGTTTCCGGTTGGAAGCTGTCGATTGAAACACGGTGCATCTGATCGGACAGGGCGTCTAAGAGCGGCGCAATACGTCTGATCTCATCGGCCGGCGATACAGGCCTCGCGTCCGGATGGCTGGCGGCCGGTCCGACATCCACGACGTCTGATCCGACTCGCAGCATTTCGATCGCCGCGGTGACAGCGCCGGCGGGGTCTAGCCGCCGGCTCTCATCGAAGAAGGAGTCCTCGGTGAGATTCAGAATGCCGAACACCGTCACCATGGCGTCGGCCTCCGCAGCGACTTCCACGATGGGGATCGGGCGAGCAAAAAGGCAGCAATTATGAGCCCCATACCTACAAAGCCCCACGCATCAAGCTTTTGCCCATGAAGCAACCAGGCAATGGCTGTAATTATGACGACGCCGAGTCCCGACCAGACTGCATAAGCAACACCGACAGGGATGGATTTCAGAACCAGAGAAAGAAAATAAAATGCGATGCCATAACCGATTATGACAACGGCGGAAGGGGCAAGCTTAGTAAAGCCCTCGCTAGATTTTAATGCGGATGTTGCGATTACTTCGCCAACTATTGCGATAACAAGAAAAAGCCAGCCTTTCATGATATATCTCCCAATTTGTGTAGGGCTTATTATGCACGCTTAAAAATAATAAAAGCAGACTTGACCTGATAGTTTGGCTGTGAGCAATTATGTGCTTAGTGCATCTAACGCCGGAGTTAGACATCATTTACCAACTGACTTGATGATCTCGCCTTTCACAAAGCGAATAAATTCTTCCAAGTGATCTGCGCGTGAGGCCAAGTGATCTTCTTTTTGTCCCAGATAAGCTTGCTTAGCTTCAAGTAAGACGGGCTGATACTGGGCAGGTAGGCGTTTTATTGCCCAGTCGGCAGCGACATCCTTCGGCGCGATTTTGCCGGTTATTGCGCTGTACCAAATGCGGGACAACGTAAGCACTACATTTCGCTCATCGCCGGCCCAGTCGGGCTGCGAGTTCCATAGCTTCAAGGTTTCCCTCAGCGCCTCGAATAGATCCTGTTCAGGAACCGGGTCAAAGAATTCCTCCGCTGCCGGACCTACCAAGGCAACGCTATGTTCTCTTGCTTTTGTAAGCAGGATAGCTAGATCAATGTCGATCATGGCTGGCTCGAAGATACCCGCAAGAATGTCATTGCGCTGCCATTCTCCAAATTGCAGCTCGCGCTTAGCCGGATAACGCCACGGGATGATGTCGTCATGCACGACAAGGGTGACTTCTATAGCGCGGAGCGTCTCGCTCTCGCCAGGGAAAGCCGAAGCCTCCATAAGGTCATTGAGCAATGCTCGCCGCGTCGTTTCATCAAGCTTTACGGCCACAGTAACCAACAAATCAATATCGCTGTATGGCTTCAGGCCGCCATCCACTGCGGAGCCGTACAAATGCACGGCCAGCAACGTTGATTCCAGATGGCGCTCAATGACGCTTAGCACCTCTGATAGTTGGTTCGAAATTTCGATGGTCACCGCTACCCTCATGATGTCTAACGTTTGACATGAGGGGCGGCCAAGGGCGCCAGCCCTTGGACGTCCCCCTCGATGGAAGGGTTAGGCATCACTGCGTGTTCGCTCGAATGCCTGGCGTGTTTGAACCATGTACACGGCTGGACCATCTGGGGTGGTTACGGTACCTTGCCTCTCAAACCCCGCTTTCTCGTAGCATCGGATCGCTCGCAAGTTGCTCGGCGACGGGTCCGTTTGGATCTTGGTGACCTCGGGATCATTGAACAGCAACTCAACCAGAGCTCGAACCAGCTTGGTTCCCAAGCCTTTGCCCAGTTGTGATGCATTCGCCAGTGACTGGTCTATTCCGCGTACTCCTGGATCGGTTTCTTCTTCCCACCATCCGTCCCCGCTTCCAAGAGCAACGTACGACTGGGCATACCCAATCGGCTCTCCATTCAGCATTGCAATGTATGGAGTGACGGACTCTTGCGCTAAAACGCTTGGCAAGTACTGTTCCTGTACGTCAGCAAGTGTCGGGCGTGCTTCTTCTCCGCCCCACCACTCGACGATATGAGATCGATTTAGCCACTCATAGAGCATCGCAAGGTCATGCTCAGTCATGAGGCGCAGTGTGACGGAATCGTTGCTGTTGGTCACGATGCTGTACTTTGTGATGCCTAACGTAGAGCTAACCGGCGCTGCGCGGCTTTATCGCGCAGCGTCCAGAGAGCGAAGCGAACGAGGTTGAGCGCCGGGTTAGCGCGCTGGAACAACATAGACGGTTTTAGTGGGAGAGTTTAAGGGTTGCAACACCTGCAACGATTAGTGCGACGCCCAAGTAACGCCCGATGCTGCTTGGATCACCATAAAAAAGAACGCCAACAACGAACGTACCCGCAGCGCCGATGCCCGTCCAAATTGCATAGGAGGTGCCAATCGGGATCTCTTTTTGCGCAAGCCATAAGAGAAACCCGCTAATCGCCATAAAGGCCAAGGCAACAATGATGCCGGTGACTCTTGTTTCAGCTTCTTGCGCCATTTTGAGACCGACAGGCCAGCCTATTTCAAAAACTCCTGCGAGGAGCAAATACACCCAAGCCATGGCTTTTCTCCTTTTTCTGATATGGAAACTGTAAGCGCTAACTTTGTTTTAGGGCGACTGCCCTGCTGCGTAACATCGTTGCTGCTCCATAACATCAAACATCGACCCACGGCGTAACGCGCTTGCTGCTTGGATGCCCGAGGCATAGACTGTACAAAAAAACAGTCATAACAAGCCATGAAAACCGCCACTGCGCCGTTACCACCGCTGCGTTCGGTCAAGGTTCTGGACCAGTTGCGTGAGCGCATACGCTACTTGCATTACAGTTTACGAACCGAACAGGCTTATGTCCACTGGGTTCGTGCCTTCATCCGTTTCCACGGTGTGCGTCACCCGGCAACCTTGGGCAGCAGCGAAGTCGAGGCATTTCTGTCCTGGCTGGCGAACGAGCGCAAGGTTTCGGTCTCCACGCATCGTCAGGCATTGGCGGCCTTGCTGTTCTTCTACGGCAAGGTGCTGTGCACGGATCTGCCCTGGCTTCAGGAGATCGGAAGACCTCGGCCGTCGCGGCGCTTGCCGGTGGTGCTGACCCCGGATGAAGTGGTTCGCATCCTCGGTTTTCTGGAAGGCGAGCATCGTTTGTTCGCCCAGCTTCTGTATGGAACGGGCATGCGGATCAGTGAGGGTTTGCAACTGCGGGTCAAGGATCTGGATTTCGATCACGGCACGATCATCGTGCGGGAGGGCAAGGGCTCCAAGGATCGGGCCTTGATGTTACCCGAGAGCTTGGCACCCAGCCTGCGCGAGCAGCTGTCGCGTGCACGGGCATGGTGGCTGAAGGACCAGGCCGAGGGCCGCAGCGGCGTTGCGCTTCCCGACGCCCTTGAGCGGAAGTATCCGCGCGCCGGGCATTCCTGGCCGTGGTTCTGGGTTTTTGCGCAGCACACGCATTCGACCGATCCACGGAGCGGTGTCGTGCGTCGCCATCACATGTATGACCAGACCTTTCAGCGCGCCTTCAAACGTGCCGTAGAACAAGCAGGCATCACGAAGCCCGCCACACCGCACACCCTCCGCCACTCGTTCGCGACGGCCTTGCTCCGCAGCGGTTACGACATTCGAACCGTGCAGGATCTGCTCGGCCATTCCGACGTCTCTACGACGATGATTTACACGCATGTGCTGAAAGTTGGCGGTGCCGGAGTGCGCTCACCGCTTGATGCGCTGCCGCCCCTCACTAGTGAGAGGTAGGGCAGCGCAAGTCAATCCTGGCGGATTCACTACCCCTGCGCGAAGGCCATCGGTGCCGCATCGAACGGCCGGTTGCGGAAAGTCCTCCCTGCGTCCGCTGATGGCCGGCAGCAGCCCGTCGTTGCCTGATGGATCCAACCCCTCCGCTGCTATAGTGCAGTCGGCTTCTGACGTTCAGTGCAGCCGTCTTCTGAAAACGACAGACTCGACCACCACCAGTTGCTGCGTGTGCTGCAAGGAAATCCCGCTCGATGCCGCCTTCACCCCGGAAGGCGCGGAATACGTCGAGCACTTCTGCGGGTTGGAGTGTTATCAACGCTTCGAAGCGCGTGCCAAGACAGGGAACGAAACCGATGCCGATCCGAACGCCTGCGACTCGCTACCGTCAGATTGAGGCATACCCTAACTTGGCGTCAGACCATCCGGCGCTAAATCGTCAGAATAGAGTTGCCTTCCGAATTGATTGACATGCGCCGTCAAGGGTCATAGATTTCTTCCTGACACATTTCCCTCAGGAGGATACCTTGCACGGTCAGCGCATCGGTTACGTCCGCGTCAGCAGCTTCGACCAGAACCCAGAACGGCAGCTCGAACAGATCCAGGTGGATAAAGTGTTCACCGACAAGGCGTCGGGCAAGGACACACGGCGGCCCGAACTGGAACGGCTGCTCGCCTTCGTGCGCGAAGGCGACACGGTCGTGGTGCACAGCATGGATCGTCTGGCGCGCAACCTCGACGACCTGCGCCGCCTGGTGCAGGGCCTCACCCAGCGCGGCGTACGCATCGAGTTCCTTAAGGAGCATTTGACCTTCACCGGCGAGGACTCGCCGATGGCGAACCTGATGCTGTCGGTAATGGGCGCGTTCGCCGAGTTCGAACGCGCCTTGATCCGCGAGCGGCAGCGCGAGGGCATCGCGCTCGCCAAGCAGCGCGGGGCCTACCGTGGCAGGAAGAAATCCCTGTCGTCTGAGCGTATTGCCGAACTGCGCCAACGTGTCGAGGCTGGCGAGCAAAAGACCAAGCTGGCTCGTGAATTCGGAATCAGTCGCGAAACCCTGTATCAATACTTGAGAACGGATCAGTAAATATGCCACGTCGTTCAATCCTGTCCGCCGCCGAGCGCGAAAGCCTGCTGGCGTTGCCGGACACCAAGGATGAGTTGATCCGTCACTACACGTTCAGCGAAACCGACCTCTCCATCATCCGGCAGCGGCGCGGCCCGGCCAACCGGCTGGGCTTCGCCGTGCAGCTCTGTTACCTGCGCTTTCCTGGTGTCATCCTGGGCGTCGATGAGCCGCCGTTTCCGCCCTTGTTGAAACTGGTCGCCGACCAGCTCAAGGTCAGCGTCGAAAGCTGGGACGAATACGGGCAGCGGGAGCAGACCCGGCGCGAGCACCTGGTCGAACTGCAAACGGTGTTCGGCTTCCAGCCCTTTACCATGGGCCACTACCGGCAGGCCGTCCAGTTGCTGACCGAGATGGCCTTGCAGACCGACAAGGGCATCGTGCTGGCCAGCACCTTGATCGAGCACCTGCGGCAGCAGTCGGTCATTCTGCCTGCCCTCAACGCCGTCGAGCGGGCGAGCGCCGAAGCAATCACCCGCGCCAACCGGCGCATCTACGATGCCTTGGCCGAACCGCTGTCGGACGCGCATCGCCGCCGCCTCGACGATCTGCTCAAGCGTCGGGACAACGGCAAAACGACCTGGCTGGCCTGGCTGCGCCAATCGCCCGTCAAACCGAATTCGCGGCACATGCTGGAACACATCGAACGCCTCAAAGCGTGGCAGGCGCTCGACCTGCCTTCTGGCATCGAGCGGTCGGTGCACCAGAACCGCCTGCTCAAGATCGCCCGTGAGGGTGGCCAGATGACGCCCGCCGACCTGGCCAAGTTCGAGGCGCAGCGACGCTATGCCACCCTGGTGGCGCTTGCCATCGAGGGCATGGCCACCGTCACCGACGAAATCATCGACCTGCACGACCGCATCCTGGGCAAGCTGTTCAACGCCGCCAAGAACAAGCATCAGCAGCAATTCCAGGCGTCCGGCAAGGCGATCAACGCCAAGGTGCGGTTGTTCGGCCGCATCGGCCAGGCGCTGATCGAGGCCAAGCAGGCGGGCCGCGATCCGTTCGCCGCCATCGAGGCCGTCATGTCCTGGGATGCCTTCGCCGAGAGCGTCACCGAAGCGCAGAAGCTTGCGCAGCCCGAGGACTTCGATTTCCTGCACCGCATCGGCGAAAGCTACGCCACGCTGCGCCGCTACGCGCCGGAATTCCTTGCCGTGCTCAAGCTGCGGGCCGCTCCCGCCGCGAAGGACGTGCTCGACGCCATCGAGGTGCTGCGCGGCATGAACAGCGACAACGCCCGCAAGGTGCCCGCCGACGCGCCGACCGAGTTCATCAAGCCGCGCTGGCAGAAGCTGGTCATGACCGACACCGGCATCGACCGGCGCTACTACGAACTGTGCGCGCTGTCGGAGATGAAGAACGCGTTGCGTTCCGGCGACATCTGGGTGCAGGGGTCGCGCCAGTTCAAGGACTTCGAGGACTACCTGGTGCCGCCCGCGAAATTCGCCAGCCTCAAGCAGGCCAGCGAATTGCCGCTGGCCGTGGCCACCGACTGCAACC
Organism: Stenotrophomonas sp. GD03794; assembly: GCF_029842145.1. Lineage (NCBI taxonomy): Bacteria > Pseudomonadati > Pseudomonadota > Gammaproteobacteria > Lysobacterales > Lysobacteraceae > Stenotrophomonas > Stenotrophomonas sp. GD03794. The sequence continues at coordinate 78,543 of NZ_JAOCFV010000007.1, read as the reverse complement.
GGTACCTGAACGACCGGCTGACGCTGCTGGAAACACAGCTTGCCACCGTCAACCGTATGGCGACGGCCAACGAGCTGCCGGACGCCATCATCACCGAGTCAGGCTTGAAGATCACGCCGCTCGACGCGGCGGTACCCGACACCGCCCAAGCGCTGATCGACCAGACGGCAATGATCCTGCCGCACGTCAAGATCACCGAACTGCTGCTGGAGGTGGACGAATGGACGGGCTTCACTCGGCATTTCGCGCATCTGAAATCGGGCGACCCGGCCAAAGACAAGAACCTGTTGCTGACCACGATCCTCGCCGACGCGATCAACCTGGGCCTGACCAAGATGGCGGAGTCTTGCCCCGGCACGACCTACGCCAAGCTGGCTTGGCTGCAAGCCTGGCACATCCGCGACGAAACCTACGGGGCGGCGCTGGCCGATCTGGTCAACGCACAGTTCCGCCATCCCTTCGCCGAGCACTGGGGCGACGGCACCACCTCATCGTCGGACGGCCAGAACTTCCGCACCGGCAGCAAGGCCGAGAGCACCGGCCACATCAACCCGAAATACGGGAGCAGCCCAGGGCGGACGTTCTACACCCACATTTCTGACCAGTACGCGCCATTTCACACCAAGGTCGTGAACGTCGGCGTGCGCGATTCGACCTACGTGCTCGACGGCCTGCTGTACCACGAGTCCGACTTGCGGATCGAGGAGCATTACACCGACACGGCGGGCTTCACCGATCACGTCTTCGCCCTGATGCACCTCCTGGGCTTCCGCTTCGCGCCGCGCATCCGCGACCTGGGCGACACCAAGCTCTACATCCCGAAGGGCGACGCCGCCTATGACGCGCTGAAACCCATGATCGGCGGCACGCTCAACATCAAGCACGTCCGCGCCCATTGGGACGAAATCCTGCGGCTGGCCACCTCGATCAAGCAGGGCACGGTGACGGCCTCCCTGATGCTCCGAAAGCTCGGCAGCTACCCACGCCAGAACGGCCTGGCCGTGGCGCTCCGCGAGCTGGGCCGCATCGAGCGCACGCTGTTCATCCTGGACTGGCTGCAAAGCGTGGAACTGCGCCGCCGCGTGCATGCCGGCCTGAACAAGGGCGAGGCGCGCAATGCGCTGGCCAGGGCAGTGTTTTTCAACCGCCTGGGTGAAATCCGCGACCGCAGTTTCGAGCAGCAGCGCTACCGGGGGGTCTCCTCGTTTTCAGTGCAATAAGTGACGGTACGCAAAGCTAGCACTGGCGCGGGGGTGGTCTGGGTAGACCGTTGATTTCATTGACTTTCCTGTTCGCTTTGTAAACGGGTATGGTGGCCTCCCACTTTTGAGGTTCACGATGCAGGGTTGGCACACAACGTTTTTGGGGATGCGTGGGCTCCCCCGCGATATCAGCGACTTCGAGATGAAGGCATTTTTCACCTTCGATGGTGCCGAGCGCGACGCAATCAATGCACGCCGAGGTGATTCCCACAAGCTTGGTCTGGCGCTCCATATTGGTTTCCTGCGCATGAGTGGGCGTTTGCTCGGTGCCTTTCGGGTAATTCCAGTAGCCTTGTGGCGCCACCTTGGCAACGAGCTTGGCATTGCAGCACCAGAAGTCGCCTCGCTGAGAGCCATGTATGAACGCGGGCGCACGCTATTCGATCACCAACAAGTAGCCTGCACGGTCCTTGGATTCCAGTGGATGAGCGAGCACCAGCGCCGCTCACTGGTACGTGAACTGCGCGACGAAGTGGCGCGCTGCGCCGACCGCGATCAGCTACTCGTGCGGGCGCGTCAATGGCTGTACAAGAACAAGCTGGTGATCGTGCACGAGCGGGCAATTCGGACACTGATTGCGGCGGCACTTGCCCAGCTTGAAGTTGAAACAGGCACCGCCATCGCCGCCAGCGTTGATCCAGCAACACTTGATCGCTGGCGAGCCTCAGTTTCAGAGCTGCGCCCAGATGGACAAACCCAGCAGAGTTGGCTATGGGCTGCACCGGCGAAACACTCAACCCGCCAAATCAGCGAGGTACTGGAGCGCATCGACCTGCTTTACACGCTGGACGTTCATAAGCACCTGGCAGACATCCCCGATCTCATCTTGCGCCGCTACGCGCGCCGACTTGTCTCCAGGCCGCCCTCAGCCGGAGCCAAGATCAAAGAGCCAGCGCGCACCGTGGAGGTCGCATGCTTTCTTCGGTATTGCCTGTTCACCACCACAGACCAGTTGATCCTTATGGTGCAGCGCCGGATCGCCGATCTGTGGCGTCAGGCTGCCGCCGATGTCCCCGCTACCGTCAATTGGGCCGCAATGTACAAAACGCTGCTCGGCGAACTTGTTGCCTTGAGCGCGCAAGGTGCGGTGCCAGATGCTGAGTTGCGTGCCCGTCTTGAAGCCTTGATCACCGAAACCCAGAAACGCAAACCACCGAGCAGGGCCTCCCTGGTCCGCGAGGGATTGATTGATGGAATTCGCCCCGTGCGGTCGTTGCTCGTCGCCATTGCAAAGCTGCCCTGGCAGGCCACCGGCGAGCATCCTGCCATCGAGTACCTTGCCAAGCTGCAAGCTTTATATCTCAAAGGATCCAGAAAGCTGCCAGTTGAAGTGGTGGCACCAAGTCTGGGAATGATCTGGCAGGTTTCGATCTCCAGCCCAGACCGGGAACGGGCGTTTCAGGCGTTGGAGGTGGCCACCCTGTTTGCCCTGCGCCGCGCGGTGCGCAATGGCTCGGTCTGGATTGAGCACAGCCTGAGCTTTCGGGGTCGTGCGCGCTTGTTCTTCACGGACGAGCGTTGGCAGGCAGAGTCCAAGAAACACTATGCCCGTCTATCGTTACCCAGCAAGGCTGCCACTTTCTTGAAGCCTTTGCTGGCCAGAGTAACTGCCGGTGTCGATGCGGTGGCCGCTGCAGCCCGCAGTGGCGTACTGCGCGTGGATGATGAACTCCATTTGTCGCCATTGCCCGCAGAGGACGAAGACCCAGAAGTGACCAAGCTGCGCGCGGCTTTGGATCACCGCATCGGTGAGGTTCAATTGCCGGAAGTGATTCTGGCCGTTGACGCCCAGGTGCGCTTTAGCTGGATCATGCTCGGACGTGAGCCGCGCTCTACCGACGAGCTGCTGATGGTCTATGCCGGCATCATGGCCCACGGCACCAGTCTGACTGCGGTCGAATGCGCGCGCATGATTCCGCAATTGTCTGCCACCAGCATTCGCCAGGCCATGCGCTGGGCGCGGGACGAACGGCGTCTGAGCCAGGCCTGCCAGGCTGTGCTGGAATTCATGCAGCGACACCCGATTGCCGCCACCTGGGGGCGGTCCGATTTGGCATCTTCTGACATGATGACCATGGAGACCACCAAACGGGTGTGGCAAGCCCGGCTTGATCCTCGGCGCAACACACCTTCCATTGGAATCTACTCCCATGTAAAAGACCGGTGGGGCATCTTCCATGCGCAGCCCTTTGTGCTCAATGAGCGCCAGGCGGGCGTGGCCATTGAAGGTGTCATCCGCCAAGAAAAGCTGGAGACCAGCCAGCTTGCTGTGGATACCCATGGCTACACCGACTTTGCCATGTCACATGCCCGTTTGCTTGGTTTTGATCTTTGCCCGCGGTTGAAGGAACTCAAACAGCGCCACCTCTTTGTGCCACGCGGCACCAAAGTGCCCGCAGAAATCGCTGCGGTGTGCGAAGCCAATGTCGACGTCGCTTTGATCGAAAAGCATTGGGATAGTCTGGTGCACCTGGCAGCCTCGGTCATGAGCGGACATGCCAGTGCGGTGGCAGCTCTTGCGCGGTTCGGTTCTGCCGCCCAGGGCGATCCAATCTATGAGGCTGGCGTGCAATTGGGGCGGTTGCTGCGTACGGCGTTTTTGGCTGACTACTTTGTCAAGGACGCTTTCAGGAACGAGTTGCGCCGGGTGCTCAATCGGGGCGAGGCTGTTAACGCCCTCAAGCGCGCCATTTATACCGGCCGGATCAGCCCGGCGCAGGCCAAACGTGTCGATGAAATGCAGGCTGTGGCCGATGCGTTGAGCCTGATGGCCAACATCGTGATGGCGTGGAATACCTCACAGATGCAGGCGGTCCTGGATCGCTGGTCGAACCGCCGCCAGGTCATTCCACCGGAACTGATCGGGAAGATTGCGCCCACCAGGCTGGAGAGCATCAACTTGCGGGGTGTGTTTCGCTTCCCGGTTGACCGCTATGCTGACCAAATCCTGCCTTCGCGGCCAAATGCATCGATAACTGGCACCAATGGATGAAACCGACCACGGTTTGACGCCACGAATCGCAGATTTGAAAGTGAACAGGAAAGTCAATGAAATCAACGATCTACCAACACCACCTCCGCGCCAGTGCTAGCTTTTCGTACCGTCACTTATTGCACTGAAAACGAGGAGACCCCTACCGGGCTAGCGGCCTCAATCTGGTAACGGCTGCCGTCGTGTTGTGGAACACGGTCTATCTGGAACGGGCTGCGCACGCGCTGCGTGGCAACGGCCATGCCGTTGATGACGCGCTGTTGCAGTACCTGTCGCCGCTCGGTTGGGAGCACATCAACCTCACCGGCGATTACCTCTGGCGCAGCAGCGCCAAGATCGGCGCGGGCAAGTTCAGGCCGCTACGACCGCTGCAACCGGCTTAGCGTGCTTTATTTTCCGTTTTCTGAGGCGACCCCTTGAGCAACATTGCGAGACCGAGTTCAATCGAATTCGCGCCACCGCATTTCCGAGGGCGTATTTCGAGAAGGACAACGATGCGCGCAGCGGCAGCAAGGGAGACTACATCTTTCGCGACTCCGATGAAGCTGGCACCGAGATCGTCTCGATCATGTTCGAGATGAAGAACGAGAATGACGAAACTGCCACCAAGAAGAAGAACGAAGACTTCCTGAAGGAGCTCGACAAGGATCGCACCGAGAAGGGCTGTGAGTATGCGGTGCTAGTTTCTCTACTCGAACCGGACAGTGAGTTATATAACACTGGGATCATTGATATGTCCCACCGCCACCCGAAGATGTACATTGTTCGGCCGCAATTTTTCATTCCCATCATCACGCTGCTGCGAAATGCGGCGATGAATTCGCTCAAGTACAAATTGGAACTGGCGCTCGTGAAGGCGCAAAACATCGATATCACGAACTTCGAGACCCAGCTGGATACGTTCAAGACCGCATTCGCGAAAAACTACGACCTCGCCTCCAGGCGATTTCAGACAGCAATCGATGAAATTGACAAGTCGATCGACCACCTACAGAAGACGAAGGAGGCCCTGCTTGGCACCGACAGGAATCTTCGACTTGCGAACGACAAGGCGCAGGACGTGACGATCAAGAAGTTGACTCGGGGTAACCCAACAATGGCTGCGAAGTTCGCCGAACTCAAGGACGGCGGATCTTCTGATGCTGAATGAGTCTGGTCATTCACGTCGGAAGCACGGCCAAGTAGGGATTGTTTGGTGGCACGTCACCGAATACCGATTGCGGCTGAAGAAGCAGGTAGCCGTGTAGCTTGCGCGATTTTCGCGGCCCGGTGACTTCGCAAGTCCAAATATTCAGTCCGCTAGCTTGTTTGCGATGCAGTTGCAGCCGCTCGAAGCGTTTTTGCACCCACCGCCAATCTTGCTGGTTCTCCTGCTTGGCGAATGCGCCTACCTGTGGGTGCTCCTGCGCATAGCGCTGGAAGACGCCTGGGCTGACCAGGTAAGCGGTATCGCTCACCGTATGCACGAGCGCCTTCGCATCGTTGATGATAAGCCGGCGTGATGCGATGCCCTGTTGCAGCCATGTCATGAAGTGCTCGCCGGAGGGCCGCGCCGTTGAGGGCGATGTCGCAGCCGTGGGCATAGACGTCGGTGAAACCGTGACCATCGCTGGCATGGACGCCTCGGGGCGCGTGGCAGGCGTCATGCTCGAAACGACTTCCGCATCTTGCTGGGTGCCGCTCGAATCACCCATGCCAACCATCGTGAGCATGTCCTCCAGCGCGTCGGGCAAGGCCTGGTGGGCCGTGGGCGGCGGAGCCAAGGCAGCGGCGCTGCCGCCTTCCCAAGGTCGGGGCCCCTGGTCTTCCTGGGCGGGCTTCATCACGACCGCAGGCGGGGTAGCTGGCGCACTGGCGTCGTTTTCTGCGAGCGTCGCGTCGATCGCCACCGTACCGGCAAAAGGTGCTGGCCGCTCGCCGGATTCCCAGATCAGCGCCGGCGCCAGTCGCAACAAGGTGAATGAATGGGACCAGCCCGTCGTGCTGATCACGGTCGCGCGCCAGACTGCCTTCCCGTCCGGCGTGGGCTTCAACATGCCGTGATCCTGCAGCACGTTGAACACGGCGGTGTTGTTCGCAGGGATGCCGTCGATGCCCTGGGACAGCAGGTGTGCGCGCAGCTTGTCCGAGACCGTCTTGCTCACCAGCCACAAGCCGTCTTCGGTGAGCCAGCCATCGGAGGCCTCGGGTTGGTTCAGCTTCAGCTCCTCCTTGAGCAGGTAACGCAACCCGTCCAGCAGCTTGCGTTGCAGTGCGTGCTTGGGCGCGACCATGGCGCGGGCAGGATCGCCGCCCAGTTCCAGGGCGACCGAAGCGCGATCGGCCTGCACGACGAGTTCGCCAAGCACCCCAGCGTGTTCGTATTGGCCGGCAAGAACATAAAGCAGCGGTCCCCAGAGCGCGGGGTAGCCGCTGAGCCAGTCCAGGATTTGGCGATCGAGCAGTTGGTGGTGGAGCAATCCCGTCGCGGCGCTGTGCAGGCGGTACTCGCGATCATCGCGGTAGCGGAAGCGGTACGGCTGCTGCAACGGGCCGTGCCAAGGGTGCCAAGTGCTGCCGTCGGCCAGTTCGACATGCAGATCGACGGCGATCTTGCCGATGTCATGCAGCAGCGCAGCGTAGGCGACGGCGGCGGTCCAGGCCTCGGACTGCGCCGCTTGGTCTTCGGGGTTGGCGCCGATAGGTAGCAGATGGGACTGCCGTAGCTTCAGGCTGTAGGCGACGATCTCCAGGCCATGGTCGAGCATGCCGCCGGGGTACGCATGGTGATGGGCCTCCGATGCAGGGAACTGCTGGACCAACTCGGCGTAGCACTCCAGCGGAGCGCGATAGAGGATGGCGAACTGCTTGCGCGACAGCGATGTGCGCTGCCAGATGTGTTCCAGCAGCTTTTGCCGGCGCGGTATCGCCAGTAGGGATGCGGCCGACTCGGGCCGCAGCAGCCCTTTCGGAAGATCAGTGGCTGGCGTTGGCGACGGAGCGGCAGCGACCGAGGCCCGTTTTCGCTGGAACAGGGAGAGCATGAGGGTGTCCTGATGGCGGGCCGACCGGGAGGCCTTTTTGCTTTTTCGAGGTAGGGCCTTTCCCCTTGCACTCCATTCCCTTCCCCTTTCGGCCTTTTGGCCCTTAACAGCCTTTGGGTATAGGGCGCCAGGCGTTGATCGTCCACCACCAATGCGGGTTGCAGCGGGGCCGGATTGATGCGGGAAGGCGGGCTGTTCCCAGCCTACGATGGGCCGATTCTTGGACTCGGGAGGACGCCATGAGGCCCCACCGCATTGACGATGTAAGGAAGTTTCCTTACAATGCAGGCATTGCCTCCAGGAGAACCGCCATGCCTGCCATTCATGAAGTTGCCACGCTGACCTCCAAAGGCCAGATCACGCTACCCAAGTCAATCCGGCAGGCGCTTGGCGCCGATACCGGCAGCAAGCTCGCGTTCGAGCTGCGTGGCAGTGAAGTCGTCGTGACCCGTGCTGATGCCGAGCACGAAGACCCCGCCATTGCCGCGTTCCTGACCCTTCTGGCCCGCGATATTGAGGCTGGCCGGAACATTCGCGGGTTGCCGAAGGATCTGGCTCGCACGATGCTAGAGCATGCGGGCCACAAGGTGAGCCTGGCCGACGATTTCGATGAGGACGTGGAAATTTGATGCAACAGCATGGCTGGACGCTGCTGTTCCACGACAACTTGATCGAGCAGATGATGAAACTGCGCGCAGCTGTGCTGCGTGCGCAAGAGAGCGACCCGGAGCGCTTCGGGTCCAACGCCAACGTCAAGTTCTTCCGGGCCTTGGTCCAGTTGATGCAAGATGTGGTGCCGGGCGATCCAGCCCGCGACGAATATCGTCAGGGCAACACCATGGGGCCGGCTTATCGCCATTGGCGGCGGGCCAAACTTGGAAGACGGTACCGGCTGTTCTTCCGGTACGACTCGAAGGCGAAGGTCATCGTATATGCCTGGGTCAACGACGAGCAGACCTTGCGGTCATCGGGCAGCAAGTCAGATCCATACGCAGTGTTCGAGAAGATGCTCGGGCGGGGAAATCCGCCAGACGACTGGAACGCATTGGTACAGGTAAGCAGGCAGGATTGGAGCAAACTGGAGTAGGCATTCCTCACGTAGCAGGAGACGACCATGAACACGACGACCCGAATCAGCACCTCGGAGCGCCTCGGCCGCACCGTCGGTCGTGGATGGCGCACTTATGTGCGTGGCGAGCGACGGTTGTCGAACTGGCTCGCCTCCAAGGGGGTGCCGGTCGTTGGTGCCGCTATGGGATTGTGGGTGGTCAAGCTGGTCGCACTTGGTGTGCTGCTGTACACCGCGTCTTGGCTGGCGCTGCTGCTGGTGGCCGCGGTGGTGGCTGCATGGGTGGCGCGCAATGCGGGCCTGGACGACGACCCGACCGAGCCGGAATGGCGCAACGGGCCTGCTGGATTCGGTCTGTACACCTACGATGGTTTCCGAATCGATCCGCACATCGAGGACGACGAGTAGCGCTGCTCACTTTTTTGAGATGGCATTGATCGCAATGCCTCCGCCCTTGCCTCCGGCAGCCTTGGCGTCCCCCGTTGCCCCGGCGAGGCCTTGCAGGACATTCCCGGCGCGAACACCCGCCCAAGCCAAGGCCATGATCCAGAACGTGGGCAGCACGATGAACATCGTGCCCATGACGAACATCAGAAGCATGTCGCCGAAGGCATTGTTCAGCCCCACCAACGGGTCGAAGTTGGTGTGCGGCCGGTTCCAGCCGAACCCCCAGCCATAGAGCGCATCCAAGATCGTTGAATCGACCCAGCGTGCGAGCTGGAACCAGAAATCCACGAAGAACAGCGCGAACTGCACGACGCTCACGGTGACGACCGTCTTCAGGTCATAGGTGCCCACGACCAGCACCAGCGGGATGCAGATCACGAGCGCCATCTTGAGCAGCGCGAGCACCATGGGCAGCGCCTGGCGCACCACGTCCATCGCCGGGAACGCGGCGACCGCCCCCACGGCCATCCCGACGTCGCCAGCCGCGCGCGTCACGATGTTCGGCAAGGTCTTGTCGATCTGGCCGCCGTAGTCGGTATAGACCGAACCCTGGTTGAGCTTCTGCTGCCGTGGCGAGGCAATCGCGCGGATCACGGAATCGTCCACCTCGGCACGGCTCAGGAATCCGGCCCAGCCCGCCAGGCGATTCAACAGGCTCGGGTCCACCTGCCCCAGCAGCCGCGCACGCAGGCCGTTGCTGCCGTCGGCCCACCACTGCCTGCAGTTCGGGTAGCCGCCACCGCTGGCCACTTGCGCAAGCCCCGCATCGCGGGTGCTGTCGTAGGGCCAGTCGTCGCGCGGCGTGCTGGAGCGGTAGGTGTCGTAGTAGCCGCTCGTGTCCGTGAAGAAGTGCGAACCGATCCAGGTCACGTCGTGCATCTGCGTCTCATCGAGGTTCGGGCGCTGCATGAACAGCTTGGCGCGCGCCGGCCCGTAGCAGTCGCGCGAGAAATCCGCCACCTCCTGAGCCAGCACCGGATCGTCGATGCGCGTGGCGTCGATCTCCATGCGCATCTGCCGCAGATCGGTGCCGCACGGGATTGCGGCCACCGAGGCCCCCGTGACGGCGCGCGAGAGCGCGTGCATGAAACCCCACCAGACCGGCACCTTGGCACTCTGGTTGTTGATGGTGCTGAAGGACTGCGACCAGCCGGTATCCGTGGGCTGCGGCACGCTGACCTGGCACTGGGCCGAGCGCGAGCTGTCGTACTGGATGGTGTTGAGATCCACGTCGATGAACGGGATGCCCGCAAACATCACCACCACGATGGCGACGAACACCCGGTTCTCGATGCGCGCAGCCGAGAGCACACCCTTGTTGCCTTCGTCGGCTCCCTCCGAGCGGGCCTTCAACCATTCCTGCACGATGATCGCAACGAACGGCAGCGCGAAGACACCGCTGGAGACCAGCACCGCCCAGATGCCGTTATGGACGATCCAGGACACGAGGGTCAGGTAGTACTCCAGGTAGTCGGTCGTGAAAAGCGTCATGGCCCGAATCTCCCTTCAGCCCTGCATCAGCAGGCTGGCTTCCAGCACCACGATGGCGAAGACGCCGGCGATCTCGCTGCGCACCAGGCGGCGCCGTGCCTGCCCATCTGTCCCGTTTTGTTCCTCGCGTGCCAGCAGCCGGCGGCGCATCCAGACCCAGCCATAGGCCGTCGCCCCATACAGGCACAACCGCCACACCAGGAAGTAGCCCGCGGCAGCCACCAGCCACTGCTCCCATCCAGCAACGCTGCCGACGAGGTAGATACCGACGATGTTGGCGCCCACGGCCGCGGCGACGAGCATCACCGCCCACAGCAGTGCCTGCCCCACGCGCCGGCTGAACAGCCAGCGCGGGCGCCACGAGGTCGTGCTCATGGCCGGCTCCCTGGGTTGCCCTTCTGCAACTGGTCGAGGCGGTCGGGCACCGGGTCGCCTTCGTAGATGCCGCGCGAGCCGGCCGCGCGCGTGCCGTGGCGCTGGATGATGGCCATCGGCGAGTTGTTGGCCAGCTCGCGGCGCAGTTCCAGTTCGGTCTTAAGGTTGCGGATCTCCTGGTCGAGCGTGTCGCTTTCGTGGTTCACCGCCGCGACCGCCAGCTGGTTCGCCGCCACGTTGGGTTCCTTCTTGCCGGTCAGCAGCGTGCGCTGGAGCAGCAACGCTTTCTCCAACACCGACGACAGCGCGACCTCCGATGCCAGGCGCCGCGCCAGCAGCTCCTTGTCCGGCTCGTCACGCAGCGCCTCGATCACGCCCCGCGTAATGGGCAGCGAGGTGCTGCCGGCCGCACGCAAGTGCTCGAACGTCGTGTTGCGCGTCCCCGAGACCAGTTCCTGCAGGGCTTCCAGTTTCTCCTCGTACTCCTCCTGGATCAGCGGCGTCAGTCCGACGCCGGGCACCGTCTCGGTCTTGGTGCAGGCATCGCAGGTGCGCTGCACCTGTTCCCCAAGCACCCGTGTCGCCCATTCGGTGGCCTGCTGCGGCGACGTCCAGGTCTGGCAGGACAGGCTTGCGCAACTGGTGGGCGCGATGGAGGACGTGTCAGTCACGCCGCGGCCGTTGACGAGGTTGTAACCCGCGCGGGTCACGTCGCCGACCACCCGGACGGCGGGCTGGCCCGCGCCACCGGCATTGCTGCCGCCGACCCAGGGCACGCCATCGTTGCCACGGCGCGTTTCGGCCTGCTCGATCGCCGACACGGCATCCGTGCTCGACACCGCATCGCGCAACGCCATGCCTTCGGCCATCTGACTCCAGCCCAACTGGCCGCCCGCCGTGTCGGCCATCCTCTCGGCCATGGCGCGGCACGTCAGCTTCGAGCGGTCGAAATCCAGCCGCGCCTGCAGCACGCCGTTGGTCAGCAGGTTGTACAGACCGGGATCGGCGCGCTGGATGATCAGCGCAGGCAGGGATGCCACGGCGCTCGTGGCGCTCTGGATCACGTTGCTCATGATCTGCTGGAAGCCGTTCGTGATGCCGTTGAGCTGGTTGCGCAGCGTGGTCTGGATGCTCATGTCGCCGCAGATGAGATTGCTGTTCCAGCCCACGCCGACCCCGATCGAGCGCATGCCGGCGGCGCGGCCCATGGATACCGCGCTGCCGCCGCCGATCGAGTACATGACTTCATCGCCGATGACGGGGCCGCTGGTCTGGAAGCCAGCCTGCGCCCACGCGAGGCCGCAGCCCAGGGCGAGCGCGCCGGCCAGCACTGTGGGGCGCAGCAGGCGGCATGCCTTGGTGGAGAGGTTCATCAGTTCAGGACGCTTCATCGCCGTACCCTCATTGGAAATCGACGCTGCCGAGGAACACCTGGCCCCGGCGTTCGCAGCACGAATAAGGCCGCCACAGCGCCCAGGCGTAGTCGCCTTGCTGGGCCTGGGTCAGGAAGCCGCTGCGCGGGAAGACCGTGCAGGACGAGGACAGGACGGGCGTGAGTTCCTGCCACTTGCCGGTCGAGGCATCGCCTTCCATCAGCGCGCCGGCAGGCCAGTAGCCGGGCCGCGAGTTCGCGAGCAGCGGCTGGTAGACGTGGATCTGCCCGCGGCGCGTGACGACATCGCCGGCGCGCTGGGCCACCACGGCGCCAGCCTTGTGGTCGTCGGCCTGGTGCAGGAAGCCGCCGCGCGGATACACGTTGCCCCACAGGTTCAGCGTGGTGCGCGCGCCGACCTCGCGCCTGCCCGGAATCAGCGCCTCCGGGTAGGCCATCTCGGGCACGTTGTAGCGCCAGGCCAGCGTGTCCAGGGTGCTGAGCAGGTATGGCATGAACGCCGTACCCGCACCCTCGCAGAAGTAGCCCGACGATGAGACGAACTGGTTGAACACCTCGACGCCGGGGTGGCCGATGACGTCCGCGTTCTTGAACTTGGCGAGATTGTTCTCGTGGTCTTCGTTGGTGGTGCCGTCTCCGCCGGCCTGGGCCGAAGGGTTGGGCGTGCTCATCGGACGAACTTCGACCCAGGGGTTCTCGCCGGTGTTGCTGTAGCTGGAGACGACCGCATCCGGGATGTAGTGGCGAACTTTGATGGACGTGCGCACCGTGCAGCCCGTCCAGGTGCAGTAGAGCCAGTAGCAGATGCCGACGACGCGGTATTCGAGGCAGTCTGGCGATGCCACTGAGCCAACGATGGTTGCGGTGTTGAGGGCGTAGCTGCCCGTGGCGCTGAGCAGCAGCACTGAGGCCACGCCAGCACGCAGGAGGCGCATCCGCTCGAAGGGGCGGGTCATGGCTGCGGCCTCCGGTGTTGCGCAACGCGCGCGACGGCACGGGCCACGTCCGGCTCGCCATAGACCACGTAACGCTGATCCACCACGACTGCCGGAATGCTGGTGACGCCCAGGCTCCAGGCGTCGGCGACGCCCTGGTATGCGGAAGCGATGCGGCGCTGGAGGCCGGCACCGCCGTTGTTCAGGCGGCGCTTGACGATGGCCGTGGCCTGCTCGGGATCGGCGGGCAGCTGTGCGGAAAGCTCGGCTTCGATGCGCTGGCCTTCATCCAGCTCGATCAGCCGCTCTCCACCCATAGTCTTGACCGGGTGGCGGCTGTCGGTGACGACCACCACATCGGCGGCGAAGGTGGCTGGGCTGAAAACGGCCAAGGATGCCGGCAGTGCAACGGCCAGGCCAAGGGTTCGCCAGCCGGATGCGAAGCGGAATAAAGATGCTGGCATGTCGCGTGCCCTGGAAGTTGATCAGAGCCATAGTCGAACGCGAACCCGCTGCCGCCCCAACAAACAATGCGCATCGCGGGCACCCCGCATACCTTTTCGGTGCTGTCGCATGGAAAAAGCGGAGGCCGAAGCCTCCGCTGTGATTACAAAAGACCAGACTCGGCGAACGAGTACGGTGCGCCTTGACCAATCACGAAATGGTCGAGTACCCGCACGTCGATAAGCGCCAAGGCCGTCTTCAACTGCTCGGTCAGCAACCGATCCGCATTGGATGGCTCGGTGGTGCCCGAGGGGTGCTGATGCGCGAAGATGACCGCAGCGGCGTTCAGTTGCAACGCTCGCTGCAGCACGACACGTGGATAAACCGAGGTCGCATTGATCGTTCCATGGAACATCGGCTCCACGGCCAGCACGGCGTGCATGCTGTTCATGAACACGACGACGAATATTTCGTTGGGCTCGGCGACCAGCTTCAAACGAAGGTAGTCCCTGACCGCTGCGGGCCGCTCAAGACGTGGCCCTGCTTTGAAAACCCGCCGCTCCAGCAACACGATGGCTTGCTGAACGATCCAGTCCTCGTTCTGAATAGAAATATCGGAAAGCGACTCCAGGCAGGAGTCATTGATGACGACAGACATGGCGAACCTCCAGGCAGGGAAATCGGAGAGCGCACATGCCCCTGGAGGGCAGGCCCTCCAGGGAATGGAACAACGGAACAAGGTGCATCCATCACCGCTGCTGCGGTGATCGTTCGCGCCCAGGATGCGAGGCGAACGGGTGACGGTCAGCGCAGCGTGCTGCGCCGTAGCCTCAAAGACCGCAGGCTACCTGGGCATGTCGCCGACAACGTCGGCAGGCATTTCGGTGGTCGGTGGAGCGGCGGCATCCTCAGCCACCAGCATGTCCATGGCCGACAGCAGTGCATCGCCTTCGATCGGCCCCTGCAACACGACTGCCTGATCGGTTTGGCGATCCTGCAGACGAATCGAAGGCGTCGCGGTCACGCCGCCCTTGGTGGCTTCCTCGGCCTGAGCGCGAATCACCCTATCCGGTCGCTCGCTGGCCAAACACTGCTCGACGGCTGGGTTGAGGCCGGGATAGCGCAGACCCTCGGGCAAGCCCAAGCCGTCGCTACGTGTGTGCGCATAGATCCATTCAATGGCCTGCCAGAACGCAGCATGCCCGCCACTTTCGGCGGCGCACTCGGCCAGGCGTGCCTCGGCGGAGGCGGCCGGTTCGTGCGCGGCCAGCGGCTGGTGGTGCCATTGCAGAGCTACGTCCGCGTTGGCACCCACCCAGCGCTTGAGCTGCGGGAAGTACGCTCGGCAGAACGGACATTCGAGGTCGGCATAGAGCGTCAGCGTGAAACGGCCCTGCGCGTTGCCCATCTGCCAGGGAGGCCCGGCCACCTGCGCGGTGCTGACCTGCGCGGGAGCCTGCAACGCGGGTTCACTGGGTGCGCGGGACACGAGCCAGATCAACAGCAGTGTGATCAGTCCAATCGCCACGAACCAGGGCCAGCGCCGATGGCGGAGCGCCTGTACCGGCATAGGAATGGAAGGACGTTTCGGTTTCACGGCATTCTCCGGCTGCTATTGCGGCAGGCCCAAGGCTGGCGACTCGATGCCACGCGCCTGGTCGATCTTCTCGGCCACCTTGAAGGCCGCGTCGAGTTCACTGATGCCGTGTTGCTGCATGAGCTGGTAACGCTCGGCTTTTTCCTCGGGTTCGGTCTGCGCGAGCGCGAGATAGAGGCTCGGTGGCACGGCCCGAAACAGCACTTCAAGGCTCTTGGAGAGGATGACGCCCTCGGTGAACTTCCCTGCTTCCTTGCGCGCGGAAAGCATCAGCGCCTTCTGCGCAGGCGAGAGTTCGCGGAACCGCGCGATCTTCTCCACCTCATCGGGCGGCATCGACAGGCAGATCCACCACTCGATCATGTTGAGCATGGGCTCTGCAGCGCGCGGCAAGTCGTCGATGTTTTGTGTGGCGAGCCAGAACCAGGCCCCCAGCTTGCGCCACATCTTGGTGATCTTCACCACGTAGGGGGCGAGCAGCGGGTTCTTGGTGATGATGTGTCCTTCGTCGGTGACGTTGATGATCGGGCGGCCCAGGTACTGATCGCGCTCGGCAATGTTGTTCACCGTGCTGATCAGGCTGATGTAGGCAATGGAGAGCTGCGCGTTGTAGCCCTCGCGGGCATAGGTCGCCAGATCGACCAGGGTGATGTCGGCTTCGGGCCACGGCGAACCGTCGCGGTCGAACATTTCGCCGTCCGTGCCTTGACAGAACATGTCCATGGCATCTGCCATCTCCAGCAGCCGCACGCGCCGCATCTCTGGCAGCGTTGGGTCCTGGCCGCGCTCGCGCAGCGCGTTGCGCACGTCGCGCGTGAGCACCGTGCGCTTCTCGGCCACGCAATGCTCGGCGGCGTCGAGGATGCACTGGCGGATGAGCGAGCGATCGGCCCGCGTCATCCGGGCCTCTTCTTTATCCTCGCCGCCGGTGATCATCAGCCGTGCGGTGATTTCCAACTCGCCGAGTACGTCGCGCTGCTCGTCCGCTTCCATGGCCGATGCATCGGGTGGCATGTCCTCGTCCAGCACATCGGCATCCAGCGTCTGCACGTCGCTCGGCGTTTCGATCAGCCGACGCGCGTCGGCGAACGGCGCCAGGCTGATGCCCGAGCCGGGGGCCAGCTTGACCCGGTTCACAGTCAGGCCCAGGCGCTTGGCGAAATCGCTGAACAAGCCGAAGCTGTTGCCGGCTTCCACGATGAAGAGGCGCGGCCGGTAGATGGCCGTGACCTGGTTCAAGAGGTTGTTGAGCGTTGCGCTTTTGCCGGAGCCGGTGGGGCCGAACAGGAACAGGTGCGCGTTCATCTGCCGATCCAGGCGGTTGAGCGGGTCAAAGGTGATCGGCCCGCCGCCTCGATTGAAGAACGTATTGCCCGGATGGCCCGTGCCCTGGCTGCGGCCCCAGGCCGGTGAGAGGTTCGCCACGTGCTGGGCGAACATCAGTTGGGTGAACCAGTTCCGTCGATCCTGGCTCGGGTTGTAGCAGCACGGCAGCCAGCGCAGATAACTGTTCAAAGGCGCGACTTCATCGTCCTCGCGCACGGGCTGCAAACCGGCGTTAAGCATCACGTTCGCCAGATCAAGGCCGCGCCGGTCCAGTTCGGCTTCATCCCGGCCGCGCAAATAGAACGCCAGTGTTCCCCGGTACAGCTTGTGCGCGCTGCCGATCAGCGAGCGGGCCTCCTGCACATCCTTGAGCGTCTGCTCCGATGCCAGTGTTTCGCCGACTGCCTTCTTCGCCAGGTGGTTCAGGTGCGATTCGAGGATGTCCTGGGGTGTCGCCACCATGGTCAGACACATCGTCGTGTCCTCGGGCATCTGATCGAACAGCGTATTGATCGCATCGCCTTTGCGGGTTTCGCCAGTCAAATGCCCCGTGCCGGGCGGCATGCGCAGCCGGTCAGTGACCAGCACACGATGCGGCATGCCGTCGAAGTGCCAGGTGCCGTGATCCGCGTCCGAGCGTGGCTGGCTGAAGAAAAGCCGCTGGCTGAAATCCCGCCCGCTCGCCAGCTCGATCTCGCCGTCTTCTGTCTCGTCGGGGTAGCGTGCCAGCGCATAGAAGCGTTCGCGGTCCTCGATCCCAGGGCCGAGCAGCGTGGGACGCGGGTTGAACCACCGCAGCAGCCAGTCATGGACGTCGGCCGCGGCCATGCGCCGGGCCTGGATGCCGGCGTTCGCCAGCCCGCCACACAAGCGATCGCAGACGATGTTCAGCATCTGCTCGGGCGTCTGGCCGCGGCGGTTCGCCTGCCCGGTGGCCCGGCGATAGACGACCATGCGCACGCGCCGCGTCTGGCCGCGCCAGCGCAGCCGTGTGACCACCGTGTCCTCGAACAGCCCGCCGGGCTTCGCTACCGCGCGCAGGTGGTGTCCGAAGAAGCGAAGGTAGAACTCGGTGAAAGCCGTATTGCGGGCGCGCGGCTGCACGTAGTCGCGCAGGGTCTGCATGTACTGGTCGAAGCTGGGTTCGTCCTGGGCGTAGAGCTGGAGTACCCAGGGGTTCTCGTCCAGTTCATCGAACGAGTCCTGGAGCGCGTTCTCCAAGGCGTCGCGGGCATGCGCGAGCCAGCCGGGTTCCCGGCCCTCGGTGCCCAGCGGCACCAGCTCGTAGAACGCCGCGACCGATTGCCCGTCTTCCAGCAGCATCGACTTCGACTGGGGCAGGAACTCCACCCAGGGCAGGAATTCCGCGAACGACGGCGCAACGTCGTACAGCGCCTGCTCGTCGGCCACGGTCGCCGGCCTGTGGCCATGGACCGCCGTGCCGGGTTCGGGGATGCCGGCCTGACGCAGGGCCTCGACGTGGCGCTGCCAGCCGTCCGGCTGCTCGTCATCGTCTGCGTCGGATGCAGTCAGCTTCGGCCAGGGGAGTTTCCAGCGCATCAGTAGTCCTCCACGCGCTCGCCGGGCATGGCGTACTGCACGCGCTGGTACAAGGGAAAAACCGTCGTATAGCCCGGCACGGGCACCGGGTCCGTGCCTGCCAGGTGCGGGTACACGTACATCACCAGGTCGGGATTCGGCAGGCGCTGGAACTGGCGATAGACCTCGTTGCGCGCTGTGCGCGTGTAGCGCATCTGCTCGGCGGGCGCGGCCTGTACATCCATCTCGGTCAGCGGCCGGCGCAGGCTCTGGCGCGCGTCGAGCAATTGCCTGCGTGCCACCTGGCCGGCGCCACCGCCGCCGTCACCGGCGTTCTGCTGCCAGATGTCCATCATCGTGCTGTCGCCGTGGGGCAGCAGCTTTTCCTTGCTGGTGGCGCAGCCGCCGAGCACCGCGACGGCAAGGGCCAGCGCCAGGCCCTTATTCAAGTTCGAGAGCATGGCTTTCTCCTGCACGGTGATCGACCTTGCGACCTTCGGGATCGAAATCGATGGCGAGCGGCTTTTCGAGGTGGACGGCGACCTTTGCGCCGGGTTGGACATAGACGGCGGCGAAGGCCTGGCCGTACAACTTGTTCACCCAATCGGCCATGTCCCGAACGCCGCCGGCCAGGATGCGGCCCACGGCTTCGTTGCCCGAGATGCCGACGCTTCCGATGGAGCCATCGGCGCCCACGTAGGACATCTGACCGCTGTCGCTGTCGATGAGCGAGGCGACGCCGGCACCCGCCGCGGTGATCAGCGCCTGTGAGCCGAGGTACTGCTGGGCGTTGCTGCGCCGCTCTCCGCTGACGCAGGGAATGCCATAGGGGTCGCTGATCCAGCCCAGGCCGTCGCGCTGCTGGTTGTTCTGCTGGTTGCCCTCGCGGTCTTCGGGAATCGTCCGAATGGTCCCGTCATGGAACACAAAGGTGATGCTGCGCACCTGGCCGCGCACGCAAGAGAGCGTCCAGTCACCCGAGGCCGTGCCGGAAAACACGGCGCCCGCCACGTCGGGAATGTCAATTCCGTTTGCCGTGAGGTTGTCGGGACCGACCAGGACTTTGAACGGATACGGATCGTTGACCGTACCGTCGATCGGCACGCGGCCGATCAGCGCCGTCATTGCCACCGATCCCATCAGCGTCGAGTTGGTCGGCACCGTATAGACCGGCTTGGCGCTCTTGACGCCTGCGGCGCGGGCGCCCGCGTTCGCCACGGTTTGTGCCGTGGTTTCCAGCGTGCTCTGCGCGGGGCCGAAGCTCGTCGGAAAGCTCATGCCGCCACCCGTGCCACGACTGCCGTTACGCCCATCAGTGGGCTTCGCGTCGTCCGGCTCGACCCAGCGCACGCCGCCTTCCATGCCTGCCTCGTCGCCGTTACGCAGCCCCAGGCCCACGGGTAGATCGGCGTGGCCGCCGCCGCGCCCGCCGATGCCTTCCAGGCGCCGCTGCAGGTCGGCGAGCAGTCCCTCGGTCTGCTGGCGCTCGCTGGCTGCCTGCTGCTGGTCGCGGCGCAGGTTGGAGCGCTCGGTCTCCAGCGCCGAATTGATGCGCTGGTCGATGGCGTTCTCGCGCTGGCGCAGGCGCTGGTTCTCTTCGCGCTGAGACTTGTTGTCCAAGAGCGTGGTCTGAAGCTCGGTGCGCAATTGCTTCACCTGCGCCACCAGGGTCGCCACGGTATCGCGGGGGGTATCGCCCTCGATGCCCAGCGCCTTCATCTCCTCGGGCGTGAGCTGGGCGCCGGCATCGGCTGCGGGCTGTGTCGACGTGCTCCCACCGGAGAACAGCCGGATGGCGACGAACAGCACCAACAGGGCCACGGGGATCATCAGCCACTTCAGGAGTCCGTTACTGCGCATGGCGAGTCTCCTTGCCATCCGCGGCCTCGTTGTCCCGTGTCTCGATTTGCGGCTGCGGCAGATGCGCAGCCGGGTCGAAGCGGTGGATAGCGGGCAGCAGCGACTGCGCGAGGCCACGCCCGCGCGTCACCAGGTACAGAACGGTGGTGTCCTCGGGCGTTCCGCGTGGACCCAGCGCCTCGTGCTGGAAGCTGGCCGTGAGGAAATCGCCTTGCAGCACACGCGGGTCGAGGGTGATCCAGCCGCTGCTGCCGTTGGTGAGACGCACGGCGGTGACCCACTGGTCTTCCAGCCGCCACGACGCGAGCGCGACCGCGCGCACCGGCAGCGTCGGCATCAGCGTGGTCAGGTCCATGTCGCGGCGCAGATTGACCCGCATGACACCCGGCAGCGCCTCGACCGTACGCAGCGGCGCATAGAGGTTCTGCGCGGCGAAGCGCGTCAGCGCGACCGAGACCGGGGTTTCGCGCCGCGCCGTCCGCGCGCCTGCCTGATTCTGGGTGTGCGCCGGGGGCGCGTCGGCACCCTCCGGCTGATCGCCATAGCGCGCCGGGGTGCTGTTGCCCTCGACGATGCGCACCGGCTCCAGCTCGGCTTCGCCGTCCTTGGCCGGCTCGGCGGCGATGTCCAGCAGGATCAATGCGCCCGTGTCGGCGTCCTGCAGTTGCAGCCGTGTTGGTTCGATCGGCGCACTGGCGCGCAGGTACACCGCACCGCCCGCGCTCTGCACGCGCAGACGTTCGCCCACGCCGGCAGGCACGCCCACGCGGACGTTCCTGTCGATGAACACGATGCGCTCCTGGCCGACACGCAACGGCACGGCCAGCGGCAGACGTTCCCAGCGCAGGATCTCCACCGCATGGGCGACAGGTGCTGCGACTACGACCAGCAGCCCCAGCAGTGCGAGTACAGGATGCTTCATGGGGTTTCTCCTTGGGGCGCTTGCGGAGCCAAACCACCGGGCGCCGGGCGCGTCGGCTCCGGGGCGCCGATGCGCTGCGGCGCCCCTTCGTAGCAGTCGAGTACCAGGCCGAACGGGTTGCGGGCGGGATCGATGTCCACGCGCGTGACCTTGATGGGGTAGCGCACCAGGGCGCGCTTGACCTGTTCCGCGCCGTAGTACTCGTCGGCGCTGATGTCCAGTGTCACCACCCAGTCGCGGTCGGAGACCACGCGCACGCGCGTCGTAGGGTCGTCGCCGTAGCCACGGCCCGGGATTTCGTAGATGCCGCGCACGCGCTGGCGCAACTCACCCGTGCTGCGGCGGTAGTCGTAGTCGGCTCGCAGGAAAGCCTGGCAGGACGGCGTGAGATACGGCGAGAGTGTGTGAAGGTTGCGTGCGTAGTCCTCTTCGCCATTCGTGGGCCAACGGTGGAGGGTCTGAAACACGTAGAACGTGAACGCATAGACCGATTCGGGCGGCACTTCCCACCACTTGCGGGTACTGCCGGAGCGCAGATCAGGCGGGACGTGGATGGTCAGGTCGCGCGGAGCGCTCCACCAGCCGCCGCCCATCACCAGGGCGACGATGACCAGCGCGCCAGCACCCAGGCGAAGCGTCTTGATGTGCGCCTGCAGATGGGTGATCTCGTTCTTGAAGCGGCTCATCGTGCCCCCCTTGCAGCAGACCTTCGGGTGGTCCAGAAGCCGGAGCGTGAGATCAGCACATGGCCGCCCACCCAGCCCGCCACCAGCGGATAGCGCGTGGCGATGCGCCACTGGAGTTGCCGATACAGCCAGGTGTCGGGACGCCCACGCTTGAGGCGACGCAGGATGCCGCCCCCGATGAACACGCCGAAGGCCACGCCCAGCACGACGAACGTGGGCGCGAGCGCGATCGTGCGGAACACCCAGGACAGCGGCGCACCGACCAGCAGGCCGGCGGCACCGGACAGGCCGCAGCAGATCCACAGCTCGTCGGCGGTGAGGCCGCGCACGACAACGGGATGGCGGTTGAGCCGGTGCGGAAGGAACGTGACCGTCCCGTCAGCACGGACGTGCTGCTGCTCGGACATACCGGCCTCGCCTTACAGGATGCCGGTGGCTTCGGTGAGCAGCCAAATGCCGATCACGAGCAGCACCGCGCCGATGGCGACCGTGAGGCCGAATTGGCCCCAGGTTTTGCGACCAGTGTGGATTTCCGCGTAGGTGCCGTAGGCGTGGTAGCACACGCCAATGAACATCGACGCCACAACCAGCAGGGCCACGAGCATGATGATGTCGTAGCCGTAGTTCCTGATCGTCTCCATGATGCCGCTGCCGGCGCCCCGGGTCGGGTTCTCCAACTGCGGCAGGCCTTGCGCGAACGACAGCGCCGGCAGCGCGGCGGCGCCCAGAGCCACGGTGGTGCGCTGGACAAAACGGGAAGTGAGGATGCGGTTTTGCATGGTCAGGCCTTTCAGGTCAGGAGAGGAGGAAGAAACTCAGGACGAGGTACATCGCGACGAAGCGGATGCAGACGCCGAGGAACTGGCGCTGGTTGAGGCGGCTCTCGGACCACCCTACGTAAGCCGTTCGGATGGCCCAGACGCCCCAGACGAGCAGGACCGCGAACACGACGCCGACCAGGACGGTCGCCATCGCGGAAGGCGCGATGCCGCTGTTGGCTTGAAATGCCGAGACTTGGGCGCCGTTCATGGCTTGGCCTCCGCGGTCGTCGGCGATGGCTCGACGGCCCGCTCGGTGCGGTAGTCGCCGGCCAGCTCGGCGGGGTCGCGCGGCTGAGCACGCGAAGGAGAGAGGTGCGCCTGGATGCCGGCGCGCACGCGCGCTAGGTCAGCCAGCAGCCGCGGGTAATCGAAGTGGTAGCGCTCGCCCGGCTGGACGGGAGCATGCGCGGCGCTGTCGGCGACGGTGCGCTCCAGCGCGTCGAGCTGGCGCAGCGCCGCGACCAATTCCTGACGCTGCGCGGGGGGCTCGGCCAACGCCATCGGGGACTGGCCCAGCAGGAGGGCCGTCACGAGAAAAGTGGGCACGCCGCGATGCGCGGCACGCAGCCAGGTTGAAGCCACCATCGCGCCATTCCTGTGTGATCAGCAATGGCTCGATCGTGGAGATCAGGGCTGCTTTAGGCCGCAAACAATAGGAACCCGCGGATGACCGGATTGATGGATGCCGAGGCTGTTGGTGTCAGCCTGGGCTATCCTGCGGTCAGAAGTAGATCGAGGAGGAATTTATGGGGCTAAAGACCGAGCTGAAAGCTCTGGTGGATGAGTTAGATCGCGTGCACAAGGGGGCCACTCCATGGTCCGAAGAGGCCGGCATTCCTGATTTCATCACCGCTGAGAACGGTATGCAGCGGTACTTCACCAAGAAGGCAAGAGAGGCGCTTGGGCAGTTCTCCAGCACCCTCCATCAGAATCGGACTCTGAACTCAGTGAAGATCGAACCCGAGGCCTTTCAGAAAATTGCCCGCCAAGCCGTTGCCGATATGCACGCCTCGGGTGAGCTTTCGGGGTTTGATGAATGCGATCAGGGCGGGCTGCTTCCCAAACTGAAATTGCTTATCGAGGAACGACTCGCAAGCATCACCAACGAACACACGCACTATTTCCCTGCCTGGACCCTGGGCATGGAGAGGAAGTCTCCGTTCTCCCTCGGCCCGGTGACATTCTTGAATAGGTCGGACTGGATAGATTCTGTAGATTTCCCTCAGCAGGGAAAGGATCACTATCTGAACCAACCAGAGGCGAACCACCGCTGGAAGGAAATTCTCAAGGATGCCTTGCAGAAGGCCAATGATGGCTCCTCCATCGAAGGGCTGGCCAACGCCGTCTACAGTGCGATAGTCGGATGTCCAGCCTTGGTCAAGGTAACAGTCCGTGGCTATGAGCGTGAATTCTCACGCAAGCTGGCGAGATTGGTTGGCAAGACAGCGCTTGACGCTATCTCTCTGGGCTTTGGAGCCCCCGAGTGCTTCCTGCAACAGGCGCTTCAAGACGAGCGCCTACCGCCTGCGGGTAGCGATCGCCTGGTCGAAACCAAAGGGTTTCTGTGGTTGCCTGGAAGCTCGCTCGGGAAGCGGATTCCTTCGCAACCTCCTGAACGAGTAAGGCAAGCGTTGGATGACATGACATCTATTCTTCCGGCATTCGCGGCGATCCTTGATGGGCTGCTTGATCCATCGAGTCACCCGCATCCCAAGCTTGCCAATCGATGGGCTACTGCGCTGGATTGGTTCGGCGAAGGAAACCGTGAGTTAAGCGATGCTATAGCGTTGGCGAAGCTCGGAACCTGCCTGGATGTACTGAGCTGCGGCGGCAGGAACGGCGGTATCTGTAAAATGGTCGTGCATCTGACCGGAACGAGTGACGACACGCAGGTAATACGAGGCAACCGTCCTCGCACGCTGAAGCAATTGGTCAAGGACATCTATGACCATGGTCGATCGCAGATACTGCATGGCACGCACTACGACAGACTGGAATCATTCGCGGCAGAGCGGCAGTATGCAGCCTACCTCGCACGGATCGTATTGATTGAGTGCGCAGTGCGACTACAGCGTTATGGTGGTCCAGATGATGACGGGGCGTTCAGCACAATATAGCTAGAGGTACTTTTTGAAGCTCCCCGCAGTCAGGGATATACCCAGTCCAAGCAAGGCGGTGCTCGGCAGCAGGATCAGCAGCGGATGCACCGATACCGGCAGCGCCAGGTACGTCACCCAAGGCAGCACGGCCAGCGGCATCAGGCTCGCCTTTGCGCGGTGGTAGATGAAGCCGGATTCCCGGCCCGCGCCGAAGCGCCGCACGTCACGGCGCACCAGGCCATCGATCAGACCTACGAATGCCGCCGTGAAGATCAGTGGCAGGGTGAGCACCAGGACCAACAGACGCACGAGAAAGGTCAGCGTCGTGAACGCTGCCGCAATCAGGTAGCTCTCGGTCCAAACATAGACTTGGCTGATGAAATAGCGGAAGTTGCGCGTCTGGCCCTGGCTCGACGCACGGGCGCGCTCGGCGGTCTGGCTCATGCGCTCCAGCAGCCCCGAACGCACGAACACCCATTCGTAGCCGGTATCTACCAACTCGTGCGCTGTGCGCCCCGGCTCCTGCACGATCACGCTGCGCGTGAAATGGCTAGACAGGTGCCCCAGCTCGTACTGCAGCATCTGCTGGGAGTGCCGCCAGCTTTGATCCTTCCAGAACAAGTGCATGCCCACGCACTCCATGACGATGGAGAACAGCAGCGAGCCGATCAGTACCCCAAGCAGCCGAAAAGGCAGCGTGATCGTGCCGATGACCAGACCCTGGCGGCGGCCTTGCTCCCTTCGTGTGGTGCCGGCGGCATCGCTCATGGTGCGGCCTCGTCTCTGGCCATATCGCCCGTGCCGGAGGCAGGAGCGTCGGCGGTGGCCACCTCATCGAGCAGGTCATCGGGCAAGGCCGTGTCCTGCAAGACCGGGGAACTGGTGAACTCCCACCACTGCGTGGCCTCACTGTAGCTCTGGCGCATGTAGCCCGCGAGTTGTTGCAGATCCTGCGGCATGACCTCATCGGGGTCCGGTGCCGGCAGCGGCATGCGAACCTTCCAAAGCTGGCCGCCCTGCAACAACGCGAAACACTGACCCTTGGGTAAGGCGACGACGTGCGACGGCTCGATCATCGGCACGCTGGACATGCTGATGCGGTCCTGCGTGTTGCTGGTGAAATCCGTCGCCCCGCGGATGTCGGAGCTGTCGGTCGCGCCGGAGACGATGGTGGTCGTATAGACCTCGACCTTCGGCAATTGCCGGGTCAGCAGTTCAGCGGTGGCCGTCTCGCGCACGCGCAGCATGAACAGGTTGTTGAAGTTGCCGATCACCTGACCGGCCTTCGCGCGGTTGCCGATGCGAGCCTCGATGTCCGAAAGGGTCTGGGTGTACGCGGTGACTTGCAGACCGGCGCCGCCGCCTTTGTTGATCAGCGGCACGAACTCGTCACCCATGAGTTCATTGAATTCATCCGCGTGGACGTTGATCGGCACGCGCGTGCCAGCCGATGCGCCCGGCAGGCCGTCATCGATCCCGTGCTTGTAGATATGGCCTGCCACCGAAACGAGATCGCTGAACATCGAGTTGCCGACCGCTGCGGCGACCTCGGCATCGGATAGCGCGTCCAGGCCCACATAGACGACGGCGCGCTTTCGGATGACCTGCATCCAATCGAAGATCGGGCGGGGGTCGGCCAGGTCGGAATAGTTCGGCGCCAGAAGCTGGGAAATCTTCCCGCTGGTGAGTTTCTCCAGCAGCGGCAGCAGCGATGCGACGATCTTGTCGAAATACGTCTTGTCGTAGCGAACCGCCGAGCGCAGGCCGTCGAGCACCGGGTCATAGTTACGGGCCTGGGAGAGGTACTGCTCCAGCGCCACCACGCGCTTCTCGCGCCCAATCATGTTGCGCGGGATGTTCTTCTCGTTGAGCTTGGCCTCGATCTGGACGATCACCTCCCAGGCCTTGGGCTCGGTCTTGGCGAAGTAGTGCTGGGCGTACTCGATGAACAGCGCGTCGATGTTGATGACGTGGCGCTGGATCAGCATGTAGTCCGGGCGCTGGCCCAGTTCCACCAGGGCGCGGGCGATGATATTGACGAAGCGCCACGCAAACTCGCGAAATGCCGCGCTGTTGCCTTCCCCGGAGAGCTGCCCTGCAACACGGGTGGCCACCTCGCTGATGCGCCCAAAGCGGCCCACAGCGTTGTAGCGCGCGGAAATGTCGGGCCAGCCCAAATGGAAGACATAGAACTCACCCTCACGACCCGCGCGTTTGGCCTCGACGTACACCCGCTTCAAAAGATCGGCATCGCCCTTGGGGTCTATGACGATGACGACCTCGTGCTCGCCGTCGGCGTTCTTGCGCCGAATGTCCTGGGTCACAAACAACTCGGCCAACCGCGTCTTGCCCACGCGCGTGGTGCCCAGCACCAGCGAATGCCCGACGCGCTCACCCAGCGGCAGGCTGACGTCCACCTCATCGGGTTCGATGCCGTGCAGGCGCGGCAGGCCGCCCACAGGCGGCAGCGGGCGCACCGGGTTGAAAGACACATCCCAGCCCGTGAGCGCGGGCAGCCGAGACAGCGGGAACGGCGCGAACTCCAGCCGTTCCTCCAGCCTGCGCGCCAGCCGGTAGGCCGGCGTCAACTCGACGTAGCGGCGAAATTCCGGTCGGTACGTCTGCATGAGCCGATGGGTGTGTTTCTGCTCCCACAGAAACCCGCGCCCCACGAACAGACGCTGCTGGCTGACCGGTACGTCCTTGCTGGTCATCACGTAGCGCGGCAAGCGGCGAATGTTGCGCCGGTAGCGCAGGATGACGCGGGCATCGCGGTAGCGGATGGCACCGTAGGCGCAGAACGCCAGCGCACTGCCGACGCCCATGGCCGGACTCAGCGCGAGCGACCACGGGGCCACCAGGGACAGAAACGCGGCGCCTGCACACGCCGCGACGGTATAGAACTCCACCGCTGGGCGCAGCAAAACCTCGACCGGCTGTTTCCCCGACATGGCTTCATTGCTCGATGCCGGTGGCTGTGATCAGCACCGGGTAATGTCGCAGAGCCAGGCGCTCGGCCAGGTCGTCACCGGCCACAGGCGCGAGGGCTACGCCCGGCACCAGGGCGCGCAGCCGTGCCAGGCCCTGCACGGTCTCGACGTTAACCACCAGGCCCACCGCGCCGCGCTGGCGCAGCGAGGCCGCCTGACGACGAAGCCAGGCGCGGGACGCCTCGTCGTCGCCGATGACCACAAAGGGCCGCAGGCCCGGCGCCTCTATCACCCGCCGCGCGACGGTGCCAGGTGTGAGCTTGGCACTGCGCACCGGCAACATCGCGGCCTCGTCCATGGGCGTGGCGGGCACCGGGAGCATTGGGATGGGCGGTCGGGCCGGCGCATCGGCGCGCGGCTGAAGGTTCAGAGCCTCGTAGTACGGCAGCGCCGACGCGCCGCCACGGTCTTCGACCACGATCAGCGGCTCGCCGGCACGCGAGGCCAGCGGCAGAGCCGCCAGCAGCACGAGCAGACCCTTCAGCGTGAAGTTGCTCAGAGGGAGGTTCGTCATGGGGATGTCTCCTGGCGCGCAGCGAGGGCCGCGGTGGTTGGGTGCGTGCCCTGCACACGGGCAAGGTGGCGCGACACGCTCCGCCTGTAACGGGCGGCAGGTTCTCCGCCCGCAGGACGGTGGTAGCGACCGATTGCCAGCAACCAGTCCTCGCCAGTGGTGTGCTGCTCTTTCAGGATTTCAGCGGCGATGGAAAGATTGCGGTACGGGTCGAGCAGGTCGCACGCGCTGGCGTAGCGCTGTTGGTGGTAGCCGAGGTTGATCTGGCCAAGGCCCGCGTCGATGCGCGTGTGCGGCGTGGCGCGCATCGCCTGCTGCAAACCGGCGCAGGCGTCGGCGCGTGTTGCGTAACGACGCGACTGGCCAGCGACGTTGAGCGACCACGGCCACGGGACGATGCGTCCATTGCGTCGGATGCCGCTCTCTTGCAAGGCTACGGCGTAGAGCACCGTCGAGGGGATGCCTGCGCGCTGTGCGGCAAGCTGGTAAGCCGGTGGCGGAAGCTCCTGGGCATGGGCGGCGCAGGCGCACAGGCCCGCCGCGATCACCAGTGCGCGCAAGCACTGCGAAACGGAGGTGGCCACTATGGCTGGCGCTGCCATTGACCGTTCACCTCGCGCACGACCGCAGGAAGGTCTCCGGGCAAGCTCAGCGACAGCCACCGCCCGCCATCATGGTTGAGCGTGATGCCACCGCTGCGCACGCGCGCCGGATCGACGTTCGCCCGCTTGGCCCAGTCGCGGATACGTGTGTCGTCCTGGCGGCTGCCGACCATGTACAGGTCGAACTCGGTACCAGAGGATTGCAGGCGCTGCACGAGCTGCCCGCAGGCCGCGCAGCCGTCCTTGATGAACACTGCCGTGCGGCCTGAACCGCGCAAGGGATTGGCGCTTGTGCCGGTGTCGGGCTTGTCGTCAGGCAGGTTCACCCGCTGCATGCCGGGATTCAGGCGCTGCCAGGCCTCGTCGTAGGCACGCTGGTAGGCGAGCAGCTTCTCGACACGGCGTGCCTCGATCTGTACCTGCAGCTCTGCGTAGCGGAGCCGTTCCTCGTCGGTGCGCGCCTCGATGCCCAGGGCGGACAGCGGGTCCAGGTTGGGTGAGTAGATACCCAGCGGCCCATCCATCAGTTCGCGATAGCGCGCCCACTCCTGCGGTTGCAAGCCCCAGTCGCTTGCCACCCGGTCGTCCAAGGCGCGAGTGACCAGCGGACGCTCCTGGCTCTGGGCATTGCCGGCGGGGGCCGTGGTCGGTTGCTGCGCCCAAGCGGACAACTGGGCAGACACCAGCAGAAGCGCGGAAAGGATAATGGCAGGCTTCATGTCATGTCCTCAGCTCAAGGGATCGCCACGCGACGGGTCTGGTCGCCGGCCTGAAACACGGCGGAGTTGCCCTCGACCGCCTGAAAGCGCCATGGGCCGAGCGAATCGCCGGGCAGCAGTACCTCAAGCTGGTCGGGCGTGAAGTCCCCGCTGCTCGGCGCGACGGACAGGCTGCGCTGGCCGGCGCGAAGTTCGGCGCCGACGATGCGGAACGGCAGTGGCAGCGGTTCCGGCTTGGCGTTAGGCCTGCGCGGTGTGCGCGGCTGAGCGGGTGCTGCGGTGCGCGCAACGGTCTGGCGCGTCTTGATTTGCTCGACCTCCGTGCGCAGCGCCTGAAGGTCGTCAGCAGCGGCATAGCCGCTCAGCGTTGTCTCGACCTGGGCAGCGCGTGCTTCCAGGAGTTCGCGGGTGTCTTTAAGGTCTGCCGCCGTTGCGACGGTTGGACGCTGCTGGATGGCCTCAATGGCCTCGGCCAGACCTACCGCCTGCGCTTCGAGACGTTGCAGGCGGGAATTAAGCAGCTCCTGGTCGACCTGCTCGTTCACCGCCTGGTAGCCGAGAGCGACGAAAACGCTGAGGCCGATCAGCCAGAGCCACATCAGGCTCTGCAACATCATGGCGGTGATCGGGCGACGGGGAGACTGCGCGGCATTCATGGCTGGCCTCCCGAAACCGAAGGCATCAGCGGAAACGTCTGCACCGCCTCGGCAGCAGGCGGTTCGTGTTCGTGCTCGGCGGTCGCACTGCCTCCAGCCTGCTCAAAGCAAATCTGCCGTGCCCGGTCATTCGCGTGCAGTTCCCAGGCCGGGCCAGCCAGGGTAAGCAGCGCATCGCGCAAGGTCATGGGGCCAAGATGCAGGTGCGCCGCCGGCAGCGGCAGCGCATACAACTCGGTCACGGCGTGGGCCATCTCGCAAAGCTGGTAACCACTGCGTTTGAGCACATGCCGCAGGCCATCGCCCACCGTGGCACGGGCATCCTCCGGCATGGACACATCGATGGTCTGCAACAGCAAGTCACGCTGCGCTGCCGAGGGTGCCAGCTCAACCAGCGTGTAGCGGCCATAGCGCACGACGGGAATGAACTCGGGTGCCTCGGGTTGGGGAACGGAGGCGATTTCCTCTATGGCGTCTGGTGCCAGTGGCGCGGTCGTGGTGGCGCAGCCGCTGGCCAGGGCAGCGGCCAGGAGACCAGCGCCGACCAGACGCCGGGATACATGGATGGCGGGCATGGCATCGGCTCTTCTGTTGCGATGCCGATACATTGGCGGCGCGATGCCGTGCGGTCAGCCAGGAATGCGAACTGGGTGGTGCCCGGTTTGCTGCCTTGGGCAAGCGCTCGGCCTTCACGGGAACACTTTGGAATGAGAGAAAAACGCAGCCCCGCCCACGAAGAACGCGGACGGGGCTGCAAGGTGGGAAGAACAGAAAGCCGGCGGCGCTAGGCCGGCTTGTGGCGTGGAAATCAGGCGGTGACCAATTGCCGGGCCAGCGCCACTTCGACGGAATCACCGTCCTGGTTCAGGACATCCAGCCCCGATTCGGGCACATCGCCCGAGGTGGACTGCGAGACCATGATCTTCTTGGCCATCAGTTCCAGGCAGGTCATCTGCGAGGAACCGGCATAGCCGAGGTAGATCACGCGCACGGGTTGCTTCTGCCCGATGCGCCAGGAGCGGCGTGCTGCCTGTTGGAGCGAGTACACGTTGTAGCCACTTTGCATGAACACAATCGTCGGGAACTCCAGCAGGTCCAGCCCCGTCTTGACCAGCTCGGGATTGGTGACGAGCACGTCGATGCCACGGTCCAGTTGCTCGGCGATCCAGTCTTCTCTGCGGCTGGCATCCACGCTTGCGCGCAGCACCGCCACCTTGAAGCCTTCCTGCTCCAGCAGCCCCTTCAGGCGCGACGTGGTATCGCGCGTGCCGGTATAGACCGTGTAGGCCAGAACCTTGCGGCCCTGTGTCTTCTCCTGCCTGCAGATCTCGATCAGCTCACGCTCCTTGGGGCTGATCTCGAACTCATTGAACTGAGCCGGGACAAACGCCAAGGTGTTGCGCGTGCGTGGATGCACCACGGTCTCCGACCGGAAGCAGCAATCCGGCCAGGCCAGCAGCACGTTGAGCACCACCCCCAGCAAGGTCGTATCGCGTCGCGCCAGAGCCTGTTTCAGCTCTGCGGTCAGCCGACCCGCCAAATCGCGGTAGGCCGCAGCTTGCGCCACGTCCATCTGGACTTCACGAAACTCCTCGTCATACGGTGGCAGGACGTTGCCACCGATGTCCTTGAGCTTGAGAAATATGGTGAACGGCAGGATGCAACGCAAGACCCCTTTCGGGCCGAAGCCGGGAGCCTTGACCGTGCGCACCGATACCTTGGTGCCCTTGGCCGTCTTGTGCGCCGTGCCGGCGCTCTCGGAGTAGATGTCCTTGAGGACGCCGTGATCGCGCATGAACGCCATCGCAGCCGAGGTCATGCTGCCGCTCGTGGTCGGGCGGTAGCCGTCTTCGATCATCCGCCCTGGCAGTGCCCGGAACAGCAGGTAGAACAGATCATCGCCGTAGCCGCCCATCAGCGTGCCGGTCAGCAGCAAGGTCTTGCGAGCCTTCGCCGCCAGCACGCCCATGGCCTGGCCCTGGGCACTGCCACCGTTCTTGTACTCGTGCGCCTCGTCGGCGATGAGCAGGTCGAACGTGCCTTGCGGCAGGTAGCGTTTGATGAACTCGGACGGTTGGTAGCCGCCCTCGCCAAAGCCAAACTCCATGTTGGCCATCGCACGTTCCATGCGCGTGGCCTGACGGTCGGAAAACACCAGCTCGCCATTGCCGTCCATCAGGTTGATGAACTCGTGGATGTTGTCACCCAGCATCGAGGCCAGGAAGCCGTCACCAAACTTCTGCATCAACTTCTGCGCGGTGACTTCCCCGATGGTCGGGATGCGCTTCAAGGCTTTGAGGACGACAGAGGACTGGTCACTGCCGGACAGACTACGCGGGCGGATCAGCGTCCACAGGGGCGCGGCGCAGTGGCTGCACTTCCTGCGGGACTCCTCGGCTTCGAGCGAGATCGGGTTGACCGGTTCGCCGTCGAGGTCCGTAATGACCGTGCCGCAGTTCGGGCATGCTGCCACGTCGCCGTGGCGGGTGCGCCGCTGGGTGAAGACCGGCTTCCAGTGGAACCCCATCCGCATCCGCACGCGCCCCAGGACGAAAAACTCCTGGCCCGTGGGCTGCACACCCAACTGCTCGCGCAGCTTGATGAGCTTGACCAGCGTATCCGGGCCATTGAGCACCCAGACCTTGGCGCCGGCCACCGTCTCCTGGATCTCGCGCCGCCACTTGTAGACCAGGTGGGGAGGCGAAAGTACCAGCGTGCGGCGGTAGCCTTCGGCGTTGAGCACCGCGGCCGTGGCGATGCCGACGGTCGTTTTGCCGCAGCCCATTTCGCCATTGACGATCGCAGCGCGTTCGCCTTGATCGACCAGCAGCTCGGCGGCAGCATGGACAACGTCGGCCTGGGCCTGGAACAGCTTGCGCTTGAGGCTGGCAACGACGAGTTGCCGCTGTGCTTGCGCTTGGCCGGTATAGACCGGCGGGTTGGCGCGGTTGAGAGAATCAAGCAGTTCGTCGCCGAACTCGCCGACAAAATCCTGAAGGCTCAGGGTCAGAGGGGATGATTCCGCTTCGAGCAGTTCGCCCGGTACGGGCGCTGCATTGCTGGCGGTGGTGTCGAGATCAACGGGCATGGTGATGCTCCATAAAAAGAATGGGGCATGCACCACCCCAGCGGGGCGATGACATGCCCCGTGGTGGGAAGAGAGACGGCGAACCGTCGGTGGTTGGACAGTACAGGCACTCCTTGGCCTGCGGTGACAACTCGCGGTCAGTACTCGTTGGGCAGCAACAGCGTGGTGACGCTGCGATCCCATTCGGTGATGATCCAAATCTTCAGGCCGGGTGTGACCTCGTAAGAAGAAAACAGACGATCCTCGCCGGACTTCAGCGCGGCATCGTTCTGCCGCCTGTCGCTGTCGTCGAGGTCGCCCCAATCGCCGCCGAGGTGGCGACGCAGGTAGGGAGTCGGGTTGAGCCGGCCCTGTCGGACCAGGTCATCGACGCCGCAGGTCATGACCACCTGGCCTGGCGAGAAGCGCAGGCTCGGTGTTTGGCTGATGGAAAGTGCTTGGGCTGCCATGGAAGGCTCCTGGATATGGAGGGGCCACGGCACCCCATCGGGGCGACTGGACCCCGGTAGGTGGAAAAATCGACGGCGAACCGTCGGCGGTGAAAAACAATCAGCGAATGGTCAACACCTCGCCCCGTGTCGGGGAATCAGGCGTCATGTCCCACGCGCGGATGACGGGAACAAACTTGTCGGTGAGGATGCGCGTCTCGGCGATCGAGCCGTCTTCGCGCTCGGTGAATTCCCGCTGGAGCGTCTTGTCCTTGTGGGTGTCACCTTTGACGACGAGCACGCGCCCCGTCTTGGATTGCACGACTCCCGAGATCGCGCCTGCGGCCAGAGCCAGGGCGAGATGCCAGTGGGACAAGGCCCGCGCCGGTGGACGTAGCGTCTGCTGCGCGGCCCCCAACTGCGTATCCCGCGACGGCCAGAGGCCTTGCAGTCTGCCAACCTCATCGGCGAACTGCTCCGGCTCCATCGTCACGCGGAAGAAATGCCCCGGCTCCGCCGGGCTGGCGGGGACGATGTACGGCAGGAACGGCCATTCGCTCGGCAGCTCCTCGGCTTCGATTTCGCCAAGCCCAATCTGCAGCAACAGACTGCGCACGGCCTTGACGGCATCGGGTGTCTGCTCACGCTGACGCACCCGTCGCCCGAAGATCACCACCTGCTTAAACTGCGTTTCCACCGCTCGATAGATCCGCAGGTCGGTGTAGTGGCGTGTCAGCCAGCCGACCAGCTCGGCATCGAGCACGTAGCCGGGGACGATGAAGACCAGCACGCCGCCGTACTGCAACAGGGGCAGCGTGCGCTGGTAGAACAGCTTTTCGAGGCGGGCTCGGCCCTGACCTTGATAGCCAATGTTGCCGTTGACGTCCTTGGACAGGTCGCCATACGGCGGATTGAGCCAGAGCAGACCGAAGGACTGCTTGGAGATCATCGTGTCCATCAGGTCCGCGTGCAGACAGTGATCGACCAGACCACGGGCATGGCGCGCCCGCTCTGCGTCGAACTCGACGGCGAACGCCTTGGCATGCTCGCGCCCCAGGGCATGAGCCGCTTCAGCGATTGCCACGCCTTCGCCGGCGCAGGGATCGAGGATGCACATCGGCCCATTGGATTCAGAGTTACTGGGCATCAATGCGTTGAGCGCTCTTTCGAGCGTGGGTTCGTCGGTCGGGAAGTACCCGTTTTTCACGAAATTGCGGGCGAGCCGCGGGAACATGAGAGCCATGGAAGTCTCCTGGTTGGCGGGGATGATTGGCGCAGGCACGCCTTGGCGTGCCTGCGCAGGTGGGTCAAGCCGCTACCGTTTCCGGCGTCCAAATCTTGGCCGGATAGGGATAGGCGGTGAGCACGTCACTGCGGATCAGCGAGCCGAGCGCCTGGGTCAGCGCCGGCACGTCGATGGCGAGCCGATGGCCCACCAAAGGCCCGAGGGCGAACGGCAGGCGGGTCAGCATCTCGCGGCTTTGCAGCAGTTCCAGCACGGTTTCGCGCCAGTGGTCGAGCAATGGCAGTGGGCAGGTGTCCTGCACCAACGTCCACAGGCGGTCAAGCCGGTGGTCGCTATCGCGGGGCAGCAATGCCAGTGCGCTGGCGTTGGCCTTGTCGGGCTTGACGCAGCGCCGATCGAACAGCCACACGTTGGACAGCGAACCGAACAGCGTTCGCCGGTAGGCGCGGGTCATGCGCTTTTCCAGGCGATCGACGTTGCCGACGAACACCGGGACGCTGCCGCCCTGGTCGGTGATGACGTGGAACTGCTCCAGGCCTTGCTCGTCACGCCCGAGGGTCAGGCGAGCAAGGAACTGCTGGACGGCGGTGTCCCGCGCCCAGATCGACAGGAAGATCAGATTGCCCTGGTCATCGCCGACGCAAGCGTCGGCCATCACGTCCGGGCATTCGTCGATGCGATACAGCGTGGTGGAAGAAGGGTTTGCGGGCATAGTGGTGTCCTCGGATAAGCGGGAACAGCAGCGCCGCTGGGGCAAGTGCTGCCCCTTGGGGTGGTAGGGCAAACGCCCTGGCTCAGGCCGTCAGCGTCGTAGCCGGGGCTGCTTTGGGTATGCGCCTCTGCGCGTGGTAGGCGCGAACGCCTGCACGCCAGTCGGCGGATTGCTCCGGTGCGAGATCCAGATAGGACAGCGGGCACGAGTAGTAGTACGGGTGCATGGATTCGTCCAGCGGCTTGTAGCCCCACTGGCCGCCGCTGCGTTGCAGCAGATCGCAGCGGATATAGCGCAGGGACTGACCTGGCGCGAGATCACGATGTACGCCGTCGGCTTTGGCCGTCACTTGCGTAACAGACCAGAGGACGTTGCCACGCAGTGCGTGGGCGATGACCTTCACGCTGGTGCGCTCGGTCTCTTGCGGTGTGATCAGTTCCGCGATCAGTTCAGACCGCGATTGGGGGGAGAAATACCAGCCCATGAGAGGCCTCCGGGAGAAATGAAGCCGGAGGCTTCCCCCGAGGGGAAGGCCCCCGGCGGGTGGGTGAGGAACACCGCAGATGCAGCGTTCCGTACTACGCGGGTTGCAGTTCGGCCTGGCGGCTCCACTCTTGCGTCTTGAAGTCCAGCGCATAACCCAGTTCGCTCAAGCGAGCGATCTGCGCGCGCAGGGTGCGGCGGTCGATGGTCGAATCCAGTTTCACGGACTCATCCAGCGGCCACAGCAGGCCGAACAGCGCGGCATCGCCCTCTTCGGTACTGCCGGAGGCAGTCGCCGTAGCGGGCGTCGGCGCATCCACACCAAAGGGGGTGGTATCGACCAGCGGGTCTGCGGATGCCTGCACAGGTGCGGGCTTGGCGGGCCTGGACGTTTTGGCTGGTTTGGCTGGTTTGGCCGGCGTTACCGCAGGCTGTTCGCCCAGCTCTTCATCAAGTGGATCGAGGTCCTGAGTGGCGAAGCTGCGTGCCTCGTCACGGCTCAGTTTGTCGATGTCGTAGAGCGTCATTCCGTCCAGACTGGCGCGGATTTCGAAACGCATGCCACCACCGACCGGGTAGGACTTCGGGAAGATGTACCTGATGATGAACTCCCCGTCGTACTTGCCTTCGGGGTATTGCTCCAGCTCCGGGTCCTTGACCTCGAACGTACCGAGGTGCGTGGCGAGGCGACCGACGGTGAAGGGGCCGTTCTTGCCGCGAATGGTGCGCAGCGTGAGTTGGCCGGGGACGACAATGGGCGAAACCGATTTATCGGATGCCGATGTGGCTGCCATGATGGTTCTCCTTAGCGATTGGGAAAACGACAAGGCCCGCGAGGGCCTTGCCGATCAGAACGAATCAGCCAATGCCGGCTCCTGCTTCTCGACTTCACCTTCGGGCTCGCGCTCGGCGGGCTCGGCAGGCTGATCGGCAGCGGGGCCGGCGTCCTCGGCTTCGGACGCGGATGCGTCCTGGGCTGGCGGCGTCTCGGCTTGCGCGGGGCTCGTCGGATAGACCTTGGTGCCGTCGATCTTGATCAGGCCGATGTGGATCAGCGTCGATTCCAGGCTTGCGGCCGGTTCCCCAGCGCGTTCACCCTTGGTGCGGATGTACGGATCGATCTTCATGTCGTTGAGACGGAAGGCG
The DNA here is from genome assembly GCF_029842145.1 of Stenotrophomonas sp. GD03794. Classification (NCBI taxonomy): domain Bacteria; kingdom Pseudomonadati; phylum Pseudomonadota; class Gammaproteobacteria; order Lysobacterales; family Lysobacteraceae; genus Stenotrophomonas; species Stenotrophomonas sp. GD03794. The sequence goes on along the minus strand of NZ_JAOCFV010000007.1, from coordinate 41,678 downwards.
ATCAGCACCTTGCAGTCCCCTTCGATGGCCTGCACGCACCGGCGAACCAGATGCTCGGCTTCAGGGGTGGTAACGATGGTGTCGAAGTACCGATACTCCGGTTCATCGACAGGCCCGGCCAGCGCGGCGACGGTGCAAGAGAGGAACGGGTCGCCATCTTTGGGCGTGACGTCCTTCGGACGGCTGAGGTAGCCGATGCCGCGGGTGATCAGCTCGTGATGCCTGATCGAAGCCAGTTCGGCTCGGTCAAGTGGCTCGGCCTTGAGCAGTCGCGCCTTGAGGGACGCGGCGGCTTGGCCTTTCTGCTCGCCCTTGTCGCGGATGTACGCATCGCCCCACAGGTCGCCGAGGCGAAAGCGCACCAGCGGGCGCTGCTTGGGATCGTCAACGCCGATGCAGCGCTCGACCAGCTTCTTGGCCTCGGCACCCGAGACCTTGACATCGAAATAGCGATAGCTGGGGTCCTTTGCGGAACCGACCAGCGCGGCGATGGTGCATGCCAGAAAAGGCTGCGCACGGCGGCCGCCCCGAACAGGCACTTCACGGACACGCTGGATGTAACCGATGCCCGAGGTGTGGAGGTCGAAATACGATTTCTCGTTGGACGTGGTGCTCATGGTGAATCTCCATAGGGATGAAGCGGAGACACGCCAGTCCCACGCTGCGGGGAAAGGTGCGTAACCCCGCGATGGGTTGATAAGGCGAAAGCATCCACCACCAGAGACTGGTGGCCGCTCGCGGATGGATGCGGTGCGAGCTGGCTCGGTCACGCAGTGGGAGCTGCGCCGCAACCTCGAAGACCGATGGTTGCCTGGCATGTCGCTGACAACGTCAGCAGGCATGGGCTCAGCATGGCCTCGCCTCGCGCGCGAGGCAGCCATCAATCGGCATCCGGGCGATTCCCTTTGATGAATCTCCCAGGCAGAAAAAAGGCCCTCCTTCCGAATGGAGGGAGAGCCTGTGGGGGCATGTCGCCTGGTTTTTTTCGTGGTGTCACGCAGGTACAGCGCGGCGCCGTCGGGACGTCTCCGCGCCGATCACGCTCACATCGATCAGACGCCAGCGTCCGTCGTCGATGAGCCGCTCCAGCACTTCGCCGAGCATGTCGAAGTACACCTCGTCGTGCCGATCGACCAACTCGCCGTCGCGGCGCAGCTCCACCGCATAGGTATCGCTGCCGCGCTGGTAGAGGATCGTCACCTGGCCGGCGAACTTCGCGGTCGAAACCGTGAAACTGATCGCCGGGGGCGTTTCGATGATCCTGGACGGCTTCGGATCGACCCAGGTGAAGTCGTGGGCGCCCGCATCGACCAGCATGTGGGTGATGCGCCGGAACCTGTCGGGCGCCGGCATTTCCTCCAACTGCTCGATGAGCTGACCCAGTTCCATGCACTGCGGCTCGGGAATGGGCAGCTTGGCCGGCGCGGAGCCGAGGATGTGTGTCTTGACGGTGTAGGGAGTGCCGTCGGACATCATCTCGGTGCGCTCTTCTGGCGTGTCCGCACGCAGGCCGTCGAAACGGCGACGGGCATAGGGTTGGACATGCACCTTGGTGCCCTCGCTGGGAACGGTGGTCACCAGGTTGGGATCGAGTACCGCGAACTCGCTGGGCTTGAGCTTGACGACGATGGCGTCTTTGCTGGCTGCTACCACCTTGCCGTCGAAGGGCTGGGGATCAATGACGAAGCCCAGTGTCGAGGACTGTGGTTGATCATCGAACACGCGGTACTTGAACGATCGCACGTTGCGCGGCACATGGCCTGCGACCAGCGAAGGCATCAGGGTCTTGATGAGAGAGCGATCCATGTGAATCTCCTTGAGGAAGAACAAGGGATTCCCGCCCGCAAGGGAGAGGTCCCTTGTGGGTGAATGGGCGCGATGCGTCCGTAGGAAGAAACAACCAGCACGGTTTCCCGCGCTTGCAGCCTTGAAGGTCTTGGCTGCCTGGGCATGTGTCGGCAACGCCGACGAACATGGGGTAAGGATGGCCCTTGAGTGAGCGGCCTGCGCTCAGCAAACCGCACCGCGCCGCACCCGCTTTCCTGCGCCGGGACAAGAAAAGGCCCCTCGAAAGGGGCTGGGTGGTCAGGCTTGGTACACGAAGTAGTGTTCGCGCTGACGTGGAAAGAACACGTGCTTCCACGTGTCGCCGCCGGTGTTGCCACCGTCGAAAACGACCATTTCGTAGTCGTCAATGTCGGTGTCGGCCAGATCGGCGCTGGCGATATGGCGCATGTGCAGCGTGCCACTCAAGCGCTCGAATACCAGGATCTGGCCGATGGCGTCGTCCTGGCCCATGGCGTTGACGCAGGCTCCAAGCTGATGCTCGAAGTCGCGTGCGGGCGAGATGAGGTCGGGGAACATAAAGTGCTCCTATGAAATTGGACCAGCCCGGCTCCTAGAAAGGAGACGGGCTGGCATGGAGGGCAAAGAGGAAGGTGGGCTCGTGGTGTGTTTGCTAGGACTCGGCCAGCGGCAAGCCCGGCAACACGGGCGCGTCGGCGTCGAGGATGAGGATGCGCACATCGGCCTGGCCAGCCAGTTCCAGGATGTTCGCCAGGTCGTCTGGCATGCCCTTGCTGCGGTGCTCCTGCCGAAGCTGCTCGGCGGTGATGCCATCGGCGTGCTCCAGGTTCTGGTCCGTCCAGGGCGTTGAGATCAGCTTGACGCCGATCGCCGGGCTGTACGGAACCCGAAAGGCGATGAACAAAAAGGCCTCCGGCGTGGCGAGGTCCGCCAGATTGGCGAGGTACTGGCCGGTTTCCTGGCTGATGTGCGCGCTGCTGATTTCCCAGCAGCGGCTGTAGTAGCCGGTCTCGAAACTCAGGCGCTGCACGATTTCCCGCGCGGCCTCGACCGAATAGCTGTCACCGACGTGGATCAGGCGATCGTCGAAGTCCTCGCCATGAATGGCATAGACCACGGCACCGATCACGCCTTCGCCGTTAACGCCCTCATCGGCATCGCATTCGGCCAGCACCTCGGCGCTTATAGGTTCAGAGCCGTTCGTGACCACCGCGAAATCGCTGGTGACGATGCAGGAAGATGAAATCAGTTCCTGGTCGGAAAGATGTTGCTGGCTCGGGTGGATATTTCGCCAGACATGCGGGCTTCCGTCCTCGTAGCTGATGGACAGCGTGCGGACGATTTTCAAGTTCCAGTAGCCGCGAACAAAGGGATTGGGATTCTGAGACATGGGAACGCTCCAGATTGAATAATGGAGCCAATTCCCGCCACCGGGAATTGGACCCAGTGGGTTGAAAAGGGAAAATGCGTCAGTCGGCGCTGATCGTTGGCTTTGATTCAGCCGCTTTACGCTGGGCTACGGAAAGGAAATCGAGGGACATGGCCGTGTGGACGCATGTCCCTCGTGGGGAACGAAAAGACGGGGGTGTGCCCGAAACGGGCTCACCAGCCGCTGTAGTTCACCATCAAGTCGGCGATGACCTTGCGGCGTTGCAGATCGAGGCCGTCGAAGTCCGACAGCCCGTCGAAGTGGCAGCGCTTGAGCATGGCACCGCCCTCGCGCGCGTTGTAGAAGCTGACCATGGCGGACAGGAACATGCGTTCGCCGCTGCTCAGGACGCCGAGGGCATCATTGAGCAGCAGCATGTTGGGACGCAGATCCCACTTGCTCTTGGCCTGGTTCAGACCTTCACGGGTGCCGTCGCCGAACCATTCGGGGCCAGCGATCTCGGCACCACGCTTCCATGCCTCGAAGAAGGCTTGGGGCGCGGCAGCGAAATGCTGCTCTTCCCGCATGATCTGATCGACGACTTCCTGCGGCAGCAGTTGATTCATGGCGTGATTCCTCCAGTTGGATCAGGGAATGGCGAGCTGGGACCAGCCGCCTCTTTCGAGGGCACGTTGAGCCGCCGCATGGCTGCGGAAGTACTCGTGCGATTCCCGCGAAACGGGACCTTCGGTATCGCGCGTGCCGATGTAGTGGCCGGCGGCGCTTTGCAGGACTTCGAGCGGCAGGAACTTGCCGCAATAGGTCAAGGCCAACTGGCCGAAAGAGGCTTTGTGGGACATGGGTAGGCTCCTTGGAAAAGCGAGGCCTTGTCCCTCACGGGATGGCAGCTCCCGCACGTGGTGGATAAAAAGCATCGGCGTCACGGGGACGCGCGTCCGCAGACTTGATGCGATACGGACTGGCGGGTTACGCGGGAAGAACCCACGGCAGCCTGGAACCCATGGCTGCTGGCATGTGCTGACGAATCAGCGAACATGCGGGCAGCTTCGTCCGGGAGCCTCGCTGCGTCAGTTGGAAAACGGCAATCGGCCCAGCCCGGATTGATGGCGCGGAGACAGAAAACCCGCATCGAGTGCGGGCTGTCAGGGGGGGCGTGGGTGCGTTGGCTCACTCGGTCTTGTCGCCCAGGACATACTGCTTCCACAGGGCGAATGCCTCGTCCTGTCCCAGTTCGGCCAGGACCACAATGGGTTGCGTTTGCCGCGCACGCAGCGAAGCGAAATACGCCTTACGGTCGGCGATGGCCTTGAGGTTGATGCCATCGATAAACAGCAGCTTGCCGTCCTTGATGAACAGCACCTTGTTGCCAAGGTCGCGCTCGAACGCGGCTCGTACTTTCTCCGGTTGTTGCATGCGTCGGTTTCCTGTTGCTGTGGCCGGCCCTTGGGTCGGAACGTTGATCGACGAGACAAAGGAGCCGAAGGCTCGCTGACCTTCGGCTCGGGAGGAAATAACCACCCGTGGGCTGTTGCAGGCCCGGTCGTCGCTCGAACCGTCTGCTCATCAGCAATCACACCCGGCCCATGTCGTGGCTGGGGCCGGCATCGTCTGGCGCACATCCGCGCACAAAGGGAGCCCGTTTTTGCGCCGGTGGGCACCGGCACTGAATACCGCTGACCACAAAGGGTCTCCGGGTGGCTCGCGCTGCCAGGCAAGCCATCGGGGGACCACTTCGCAGTGGGCGGGAGAAACACAGACCAGCAGAACACGCGGGAGGCGGTTCGCGGAAAAACTACCTTCAGGTCCCGCAGCCGGGGACGGCTCGACGGGACGCGCACACGGACAAGAAGGCGTTGCGCGCTGGGCGACCCGCAGGGGCGTGCGGGACACGGGCCACGCCTTTGAAACAGGGTGCGGCCCACGGGAAACGGAGTCGGTTAGGCGCCTTTGCGGCCGCTGCTACGCGAGCGCGAAGCGCCACGCTTGGGCGGACCAGATTCGACCGGCAGCGTGCCTTTGCAGTCGGGGTAGCGACTGCACGACCAGAATGGACCGCTCTTGCCGGTGCGTTGGCGCGTCGATGCGCCGCACTGCGGGCATGCTGGTCCATGGGCAAGCTTGATGGACAGGGACATGCTGCCGTACTGCGCGATCAACTGCGAAATCCAGGCGGCCTGCTTGCCAATGAACACGTCCAGCGTGAGCTGACCAGCCTCGATCATGTCGAGTGCCTGTTCCCACACGGCGGTGGTGCCGGGGTCAGCAATCGCCGCAGGCACGGCATCGATCAGCGTGAACGCCGCATCCGATGCACGGATGGAGCGTCCCTTTTTCACGATGTAGCCGCGAGTGATCAACCCGCTGATGATGTTGGCCCGCGTCGCCTCGGTGCCGATGCCCGTCGTGTCCTTCAGCTTCTGCTTCAGGCGCGGGTCGGTCACGAAACGCGCAACACCCTTCATCGCCTTGACCAGTTCGCCCTGCGTATAGGGCTTGGGTGGCATCGTTTTGAGTGCCTTGATGTCGGCCCCAGCGATCTGACATGCCATCGCTTCGCGCAACGCGGGTAGCACCTGGCTGCGTGCAGAGGCGTCGGCGTCCTCATCAGCGCTGCCTTCACGTTCGGGCTCGTCCAGCACCAGGCGCCAGCCCTTGACGACGACCTGCTTGCCCGTAGCCACCAGCTTCTGCTGGCCGCAGGAAAGCTCGGCCACGGTGCGGTCGAACTCGTGGTGAGGGAGGAACTGGGCCAGGTAATGCGCCCGGATTAGCCGGTACACGGCCCGTTCCTTCTCGCTCATGACGGAAAGATTCGCCGGTTCGAGCGTCGGGATGATGCCGTGGTGCGCTGTGACCTTGCCGTCGTTCCATGCACGCGAACGCTGGGTGCGGTCGAGCTGACCCATGATCGGGCGCAGCGACGGGTCGGTCTTGAGCAGGCTGTCCAGGACGGTGGGCACCTCGGCGAACATGCTTTCGGGCAGGTAGCCGGAGTCCGAGCGCGGGTAGGTTGTGGCCTTGTGCGTCTCGTACAGGGCCTGGGCTATCTGCAATGTCTCCTGTACGTCCAGCCCGAGCTGCCTGGAACAGACCTCCTGAAGCGTCCCCAGGTCGAACAGCAGGGGCGGGCCTTCGCGCACGCGCTCGGTCTCGACCGACACCACCTGGGCGCTGCCCGCAGCGCGAATCTGCTGCGCCGCCTGCTGGGCGACCGGCTGTTGCAGGCAACGACCGGCGTCGTCGGTGCAGCCGTCGGGCGCAACCCACTGCGCGGAGAAAGCCTGACCCTCTGTGGACAAAGACACGTCGATGGCCCAGAACGGCGCCGACTTGAAAGCCGCGATTTCGCGGTCGCGATCAACGACCAGCTTCAGGGTCGGGGTCTGGACACGTCCGACCGACAGCACGCCGTCGTAGCCCGCCTGCCGCCCGAGCAGCGTGAACAGACGGCTGAGGTTCATGCCGACGAGCCAGTCTGCCCGCGAACGCGCCAGCGCCGAGTAGTACATCGGCAGCGTATCGGATGATGGTCGCAGCTTGCCGAGCGCAGTGCGGATCGACGCATCGTTGAGCGCCGACAGCCACAAGCGCTCGATGGGGCCACGGTAGCCGCACAGGTCGATGATCTCGCGGGCGATCAGCTCGCCCTCGCGGTCGGCATCGGTGGCGATGACGAGATGGGTCGCCTTCGCCAGAAGCGCCTTGACGACCTTGAATTGCGTGGCGGTCTTGGGTTTGACCTCGACCCGCCACTGCTGGGGAATGATGGGCAACTGCTCCAGCGACCAGCGCTTGAGCGCCGCGTCATAGACCTCGGGTGCTGCCGCTTCTACGAGATGGCCGATGCACCAGGTAATCGTGACGCCGGAGCCGTTGAGGCAGCCTTCACCGCGCTGTGTCGCGCCGAGAATCCGACCAATATCCTTGCCCTGGGAGGGCTTCTCGCACAAGAACAGCCGCATATCCGTCCATCCGATTTCCGTGGTTCATTGAGTTGCTGGAATCGAGGATGCCGGTCCCCACCAGGGGCAACAGCAAACAAGTCGCAAGCGGTGGCGACCACTTTCACGGGATGGAATGGCTGGGGCGGAGATGGTATGCAGCCGGGGTGTGCGGGCCGGGAGCCGCGATTTTCGGGAGCACGTGGAATCCGGTGGACGTAGATGGAGCTATCCCCTGGGGATAGCTCGCGGGTGCATGGAGCGGCGAACAGTGGCCGACCCATGCCGGGTCACTTCCTACGCCGCGGCTCTTTTGGCGCAGCCGGTTCCTGGGCGGCCTGGGGCTTTGCCTCCGCATCCTGCGGCTTCGGGCTGAGGGTCACGGACTCGATGCGAAACGGCAGGATGCCGACGCTGCGCGCGTTGATCTGCCAGGTTTCGCGCGGCTGATCTTCGTTGTCCGTCCAGGGCTCGCGCTCCATGCGGCCGACGACCAGGATGCGCATGCCTTTCTGGTAGAGGCTTTTCCAGTGCGCGGCGTCGCGGTGCCAGATTTCCACGGGCGCCCAGAAGCCGCCGCGATCCTCGAAGTCGCCGCCTTTGGTGGGAACGGGGTTGTCGAAATACACGTTCAGCCGCAGCAAGCGCCGCGGCTCGTCGTTGCCGTTGGGGAACTCCCGGTATTCGGGCGGGGAGCCAATGTTGCCTTCGCCCCAAAAGTGCGTGCTCATGTTGCAATCTCCATGGTGGTTGAAATACCCGTGCCGCGTCGGCGTCGGGTGTGTGCTGGGGTGTCCGGTGCCATCACCGATCACGCATTCCAGGTGGGATGGACTTGAGCCGGCGCAGGTAGGCGTCTTCCGCCACAGCCGCCTTGCTGGCGCATTCCTGGGCCTGCCTGCCCAGGGTGTGCAACAGGCTGATCTGCATGTTCAGCGTGATGCGCTGAAGCTCGATCGCGTGCAGCTCGGCCAGTAAGTTGACCGGCGTGCCGGTGCTCGCCATCAATTCCTGCCACAGGGCTACGCCCATGGCTGAGCGGTCGTGCTTGCGCCAGCGCAAAAACGCCGTTCCTGCGCCAGTGGTTTGTTGGGCCAACTCCACGGGCAGCAGGTGGAAGGGATGCCCGACTGCCTGTTGCAGCACCTGCCGCTGAGCCAAGCCAATCAACTCGTCGCGCATGGCGAAGCACTGGCTGGCCCAGGCCTCAAGATCCCCCTTACCCTTAAAAGGCTTTAAAAGGCCTTTTAGAGAGGCCGCGTGTTCCAGCTTCACGAAGGCAGCCTGTTGCAGGCCCTGGAAGTAGCGGGGTTCGCGGTTCGGATCGCTCATGCCTGCTCGCCCTTGATCTCGCCGACGCCGACCTCGGGCACCGCGCCGGTGGCGGCCTCGTCGTTGGGGGCAGGCGCTGCAGCAGGACTCTCGACACGCTGTTGCAGGCCACGGCGCACGATGGGCGGCGCGAACTTCGAGCGGTGCGTGCCTTCCAGCACGTCCTGCGGCAGTTCGCCGAATTTCTCCAGCGCCGCCCGTGCTGCGGCGTTCTTTGACACGAAGTCGTCGCGCGTACAGCCCGAATAGCGGTATTGCTGGGCCAGCGAGAACAGGCTGCGCAGTGCATGGGCGCCCTCGTTGAGCCAGCGCTCCAAGGTGCTGCGGTCGATGAGCGCCGTGTGATGGGCGAGGATCAGTTTGCGGGCGATGTCGTCGTAGTCGGCCAGCAGATAGACGGCGGCAAAGCCGAGCTGCGCATTGACGAACAGCGGCAACTTGACGGGTTGCACGTTGAGGTTCTCGCCCAGGCTGAGTGCCGGCGGTACGCTTGCCAGCGCCTGATCCACCTGCTCGCGCAGCGCTTGCAGCGTGGTCTTGGTCTGGTCGAGCTTGACCTCGATGCGCAGCATCCACCAATCCGAGTACGGGTCGTCCTGCTCCGAACCGCGCCGCATCTTGTTCATTTGGGCGATGTAGCCGTTCAGGCCGACGATGCCCGGTCGCCCCTCGGCGGCGGCACGGCCATGCCAGATGCGCGAAGCGTGGTGGGTGTGAAGCGTCAGCGACATCGCGCTGCGCAGGGAGCCGAGATTCAGTTGCAGAGATTCATTGGTTGCCATGGTGTCCGCTCGTTGTGGGGAAAGGAGCGGTCAGCTTCGGCAGGAAGCGGAAGGCCGTCAGTCAACAAACCGAAACCTGCCAGACCCCGGTTCAGCGCGTGGTGGCCGCCTGCGGCGCGAGCTATCCCCAGGGGATAGCTCCAAGGAGCGCCAGCGAACGCTGCACGTCAGGATCAGGACGGACAAGGCCGATGCTGCGGCAGATGTTCGAGGCGAGGCCTGCGACTGCACGGCATCCGCCCCAACGGTGGAACTATCCCCAGGGGATAGCTCTACTGGCATCCATGGGCGTCCACTTCACCGCCTTGCCGGCCTGCTCACTTGCTGGCGAGCAGATTTCGCAGCCGCTCGATGTGCTGCCTGGCGACTTCTGGTGGCACCGGCTTACCCTGCGTTTGGGTCGGCGGTGCGGGTGGTGGCCGTTCGTTTGGTTGAGTGGGTGCCGGTGGCGGGTCTTTCTTTGCCCAGGCATTGAACTCACCGTGGATGGCCCGCTGGATGATGCCGAACAGATACCCTGCGGGATTGCGGATGCCGGGGTTGCTACAACGCGCGGCCCATTCGTCCAGCACGTCCTGCCTCAGCGAGGGATCAACTTGCTGCAATGCCACCTTGGCACCCGCCTGCTGTTCCGCCTTCAGTTGTGCAAAGCGCTTGGGCCATTGCAGATCGCCCAGCGCGCGCGCCTGCGCAGTAGTACGTATTTCATTAATACAACTACTACGTACTGTACGGGCCTGCTTCGGATTCCGAAGAGAGACGTCTGGCGCGGGTTTCAGCCCTGCTTCGGAATCCGTAGCGGGTCGTTCACGATTCCGAAGAAGGCTCGGAGCCCCTTCTTCGGAATCGTGAATGGCGTCTTCCTGTGGATAACTTTCGCAGGCCGTGGGGTTCTGGTTGGCGAGACGTTCGGCCATCACCTGCAACCGTGACGGGAGGGTGCGTCCGGCCAGTAATGGGTCTTCGCCGATTTCCTTGAGCGTGTGCAGGCCCACGATCTGCACGGCCTTGGCAGAATGGCCGAGCGCCTGGCTGACGAGTTGCAGGTAGTCCGGGTCGAGCTGCATGGCCTCGAACGGTGTCAGGGGTTCGTCGTGCAGCACGTACAGATTGCCGAGGATGCGGCCGGTCTTGGGGTCGCGCCGTCGCCGAACCAGGCTCAGCCAGCGGGTCAGGCGCATCAGTGTCAGCGCCCGTGCCACGGTTTCATGCGAGGCCTGGCCTGCGCAGGGCATGGACGCTAGCCAGGGGCGCAACTGCTCGTAGGTGGGAAATGCGGTCACGCCATCGTCGTTGAGCATCAGTCGGAACACTTGCCAGGCGTTTCGTTCCAGCGGCGTCAGGCGGCGGTCGAGGAACAACTTGCGTGGCACCGTCTCGTGCCGGTTGCCACTGAACAGGAAAGCATCGCCGGAGGTGGGCGTGGGCGACTGTGCAGGTGTAGACGCAGGTGCGCTGGGGGCGGGCTTGGGCGCAAGGTCTTTCAGCGCAGCATCGAACAGTTCTGCCAGTGCGATGGGGCCTTGGCGTAGGGCTCGTGGTGCGGTGTCGTCCACGGCCATGACTCACGCCAATCCCTGATCGACCCAGCTCTTGATCGAGGCCCAGACCACCGACAGAGGCAGCGACATTCCTTCGGCCAAGTCCATGGCGGCATCGAGGATGGAAGTGTCATCTTCGAGATCGACGGTTCTGCTGTTGGTCACGGCCTTCCATTGCCGCCACAGCTCCGTGTCCTGCTCCTCGTCCAGCACGGGGTGCCGGCCCTTGCGCTTGGGCAGACCGAGGATTTCACGGCGAAGCGCTACTTCCTGATGCGTCAAGCCATAGAACTTGCTGACCATCTCCGTGCTCGCGCCCAGCCTGAGCATGCGATCGACCGTGGCGATTTCCTTCTCCACGTCCTGCGCCTGCTGGAGCAGCCGCCGCAGCACTTCGCGGTTGACCGTCACTGAGCACCAGGAGACGTTGGCGTTGGCCAGCACGCTGATCAGCGCAGGATGCTTGAGGGCGTCCAGCTCTGCCTCGCCAAACCCCATCAGTTTGCAGCGGCGCAGTTGCCCATTGCGCAGGTCATAGAGGGCCTGGGCGATGACAGCCTGGTTGAGCGGGTGTGCTGTGGACATGCTGGCCTCCCTCGCTTAGGTTCCAGAGTCCGCAGCGCCGGCTTCGAGATCGAGCAGGCGGCGGGCCAGTCGCAGCAGGCGGAACAGCTTGACCAGCGCGGTGTCGCTCAATCGTCGGGTTACGTCGCCCTGGCCGTGCAGCAGCGCCGGCAGGTCGATGACGAGTTGCCCGTTGTCCAGACCGACGTCGGCGGGCTGCTGACCGGCCAGGCAAGCCAACAGCGCATGGACGGCACGGCCCTTTGGCGCCAGGCTTGAGGTATGGGCACGGCAGGCGAAGCCGATGCCTTCTGGACGGTCATCGATGCACTCGCCCAGGTGTGCCTCGCCCGCAATCTCGCGGGCAAACTGCGCGACGTGGATGCGCAGGTGCTCGGGTGTGTCCAGGCCGGGGGCGATGTACCAGACATCCGAGATCGGATAGAGCCCACCAGCCTGCACCGGGATGGACTGCAAGACATTCGCCGAGAAGTCGTGCGGCAGTGCATCGCCCAACTGGTCGGCGACCATGCGCTGGATGGACTCAAGCCGTTCCGTTGTCGGCGCCGGCGAGACGATGTGCTCCTGAAGCCGGTCGCCATCTGTCGCCGGGCTGACCGCGTCCGAATGACTGGCTTCCGCGTCGCTCTCGCCCGTCGAGGGAGTTGCCGTCGGCCTCGCAGCAGGTGGCGCAGTATCGGCAGGTGGGCGCGCAATGGCCTCTGGCTCTGGCAGGGCAGGCGGCGTCGAGGGCGGCGTCGGCTCGCTGACCAAGGCGCGCTGGCGGCTCTCGGATTCGGTCATGTCCAGAGCGAGCACGTCGTAATCAACACCCAGCAATTCGGTCATCTGGCCGATCAGCTCGTCCTGTATGCGCTGCGCAGAGAGCTCGTCGGCCTGGACATCGAATTGCGACAGCACTTCCTGAAAGAACTCGTCGAAGTCCTGAACCAGTGAGCGGCCTTTGGCGTAATGCGCCCAGGTGCGCTCGCAGGCCTTGCGCATGACCGACAACCGCTCGACCTGGTGACGCCCCAGGCCGGCGTAGAGCACGGTCGGGATTGCGGGCAGCAGGTAGCGTACTGCGTCGGCCATCCGGCTGATGTGCGACTGCTGCACGGGGTATCCGTCGGCGGCCAGGCGGCGGGCCAGCTCGGACTGGCTCAGGGTGGAGCCGCTTTCCAGTTCGTAGAATTCGCGCGCTTTCTCGACGCCCAAAGCCCGCTCGATGAAGGTGAGGCCACCGCGCAGTTCGTTTTCCGCAAGATGCCCGGTGAGCGCGACGATCTCGCCACGCTCGGGCCACGGGCGGAACAGGCATGAGACCCGAAAAAATCGTTCGTCCTTGGTCTCCGACCAGAGTTCGCGCAGGATTGCCAGTCGCGTGTTGCCGCCATTACGGATGATGTAGTGATCGTCGCCGGGCCGCCGGGTGATGGCCGGAGCCGCGTCCAGACCACGCTCGCGGATGGATGCCTTGATTTCCTCGTACACCGGATTGCGCTTCTTGCGCGGGTCGTGGTCGTAGGGGCGCAATTGGTCGAGCGTCACGACCATGGGCGTGTCGGCGATCGGGTCGCTCAAGGTCGTTGCTGACGGGCCGCTGCGCTCGAACCCGGACGCAAGCAGTTTGCCGGCCATCTGCTGGGAAGTGATCTCAGTCATGGCCGCCCCCCTGCGCTTGGGATCGGGTCTCGCGCTCGGCGCGACGGATCTGCGCACGGGCGTTGAGGGCTGCCCGGTGATCGCTGGCCGTCGAACTGGTGTAGATCGCGGCGCAGCCTGACTTGGTGAACTTGAGGTGACCGCCCGCCGTGCGCTTGACGTGCCAGCCTTCGCCCACGGCGAACTCGATCAGGGCGCGCAGCCGGCTGTGACCTCGGGCCAGTTCATGTGCGTTGGCCATGGGGCCTCCTGGTATCAAGAGGCTGTGGCGGACGGCCGGACACTGCGGCAAATCGATCCTGCCACTGCGGGAGCAATTCGCCGGCAAGATCGCGCATGGTGGCGAGCGCGGCGGGAGCGACTCTGCCCACTGGCTGGCGGTACTCGACCCGATGCACCGGCAGGCCGCGCGTAGCAGCACGCGGATAAGCCTCAATGGCCGGCACGTCGGTAGCCAACACACGGATGTCAGCATGGTCCTGGAACAGATCGCGCAGCGCCTGCTGGATCAGGCGGGCGTTGGCGGACACCGGATGGACGCGGTTGATGAGCAGATGCAGCGGCGGCGGCGCGATGCCCAGCTGCCGGTACGGTGCAATGTCCTCCAGCAACTGCATGGTGCCGCGCCGCAGCTCGCGGGCGGCGAGAATTTCCGGGGTCACGGGTGACAGTGCGAGGTCGGAGGCCAGCACCGCCATCTCCAGCAGCACCGAGCGCGCGCCCTGGGTGTCGATCAGCACCAGGTCGTAGAGGGGATTGAGCGCCGGAAGCAGATGCCGCAGCCGCAAGCGCCCGTCCGGCGCGTGCAGCAGCAAAGTGTTCAGTTCGCCTCGGTGGTCGTTGGAGAGCACCAAGTCCAGGCCCGCGATGATCGTGCGGGACACAAGCTGGTCGAGGTCGCGCTCGTTGAAGGCCAGCAATTCATAGATACCGCCCGGCGCGCGGTGAGCCAGCTCATAGTATGAGGACAAGGTGGGCTGCACATCGAGGTCGAGCAGCAGCACGCGCAGTCCGGCGTCCGCAGCGAGACCGCCGAGGTTCGCAGCGGTGGTAGTCTTGCCGACCCCACCTTTGGTTGAAATGATGGATACGACCTGCATGGCGTTCTCCGTGTCAAGATGAAAAGTCCGCGGGAGAACGGGTCAGGCCCGGTTGTTGACGCGCTCGTCGATCCACTGATCGATTTCGATGGAGTCCCAGCCCACGGCGCGCACGCCCAGACGCAGGGCCTGCGGGAACTGGCGTTTCTTCATCAGGTTGTAGATGTGGGCGCGCTTGAAACCTGATTTCGCTTCGACTTCTTCCAAGCGCAGGATGCGGCGCTCGTTTGGCTGCAGTACAGATGTTTGCGACATGGCAGTCACTCCTGAACGCTCAGCGGCGTTTGTTGGCGTGACCTCTATTCAATAGACACGGCTGCGAAAAGACATTGCAAATGCAATCTCCGCGACTGCACATACAAGCTGGCAAATCTCAGCGGGAGGCGCTACGCAGCCGGCGCCTGGCGGTGGCAAACTTACCGTTCAATGTCCGCTCCGCGATGCCCATGGCGCCGCTGTGATGGGCGACCAGCGCGCTGACCACGGCCTCCTGCGTCTTGAAGCTGGAGTACGGCGTGCCCGATGGCGACTGGCCGAGCATCAGCTCCAACAGGCCGCCAACGATGTTCAGGTAGGTGGCCTCGGCTCGATCACTGATCGGACACTGCGCGCATGCCGGAATCACCGTGGGCTGCTTGAGCAGCGCGTCATGCTTGTCCTGCAACTCGCGAAGCTGACGTTTGGTCTGTTCCAGGACGGATTTCAAAGCCTGGCGTTCGACCAGCATGGCTTGCCCTGTTTCCAGAGAGATGAAGGGATGGGTGATGCGCTCGCTGCGGGAGAAGAGAAAGCCGGGCCGCTGCTCGGGGTAGTGCTGGCGCATCCAGCACTTCAGATCGACATGGCGCACCGTCAGATCAGGCGATTCGATCAACGTGGTGTCGCGCGTCGTGATGCCGTGCTGCCCGAAGGGCAGTTCCCCGTTGAGGATGCCGTCATAGATGCGGTCGGTGTACAGCCGCAGTTCGCCCAAACGTGGGCAGTCCAGCGACTGCGGCAGATTCATCGGCGACGAGACCGAAGCCAGAATCACCTGCTCGTATCGCAGCAGTCCGGCCCAGCGGATGGACGCTTCGAGCGGGCGGTAGAACACCTTTGATGTTGGTGCATCATTTTTGTTCTCGTGCATGCTCCGTCTCCTTCCAGGAGAAGAACTACAGGGCCGACTGCTTTTGCAGCCGTCCCCATGGTCGGCCTGTTGTCCGCGCAAGACGCGAGTGATGACGCCCGCTTTTGATTACTTCTGATCAGTTCGCGCAACGAGTAGGCGTTGTGTGCTCGATGTACAAAAATCCATTGAGCACAAGAAAAGCGAGCGTCCGTCGCGGCTCGACAGTGACGCTTGCGCTATCAGGATCGTGAGAAGTGGCGGTTCACGCAAAACCGTATCGGTATGGTCTGATACGGCAGCGGTTTGAAAAAGCTGCGAGCGGTCGGAATCTATTGATCGGGGCTTGGGATTGGCTGCGGAAATCCGCTGGCGTCATATCCGATCAGGATACTGATATAGCGAGATAGCATCACAGAGAAGTCGCCTATGGTGACTGCCAAGCGCAGATTCGACGCTAAACACTGCCTGCCAATACTTGGAAATCGCGAGTTGGCGGGTGGTCATGCAACGATCGACCTATTGGTTCCCTGCTTGGACCTTGACCGGACGGGCTGCCGTCCGGCCTCAGCTCAACGGGCGACCAGATCTTCGGGCGTATCAACCAACATTGCCGTTTTTACCAGGCGCTCTACAGTCTGCCTGGCCAGCACCGGAGATACTTCCGATTGCTCTGCAAGCTCATCGGTTTCTATGGCATGTGCGGCGACCAGTCGAGCTGCAAGATGCAGGTTGGTCGGATCGACTGCCTCGATGACTGGACACTTGCCCAGGGCATCGTATGGCCGCAGCAGTGCGTGATAGATGTGCCAGGTGTCGATGCCGCGCGGCACCAGCTTCAGGACAGCCTGAATCAGCTTGCGTTTGATGGGGTCGAGTTGCCAGTCCGGGACGCGCTGTCCACGGTGACCCAGATGGATCGACAGGAGATTGCCAGCCTGAATCTCGTAAGTGATCCAGCGGCGGGACTTGCCAACCAGCTTGGCGTAGTCGGCCACCGACAGGTTGTGGGATGCCTCGAACATCTCCAGCAATTGCAAGCGCTCGCGCTGCACCTCTGACAGCGTGGGTCGCGCGTACTCGGGCAGATGCACCGCCGAAAGTCGATAGACGGAAGCTGGAACCGCTGGCGCATCCGGTGCAGGCGCAACGATCAACTGAGGGGCGTTTGGATTCAGGGCGGGCGGCTGCGCTGCCGCCTGTCCGGCAATCGTGGGCAGACCCTGCAGCGTGATGGTCAGGTGCGTGCTGGCAACTTCGAGCTGATTCTGCTCGAACAAGTCCAGGCGGTCGGCCCAGTCTTGCATCATGACGCGGCGCTGCTCGACGTACTCGGCGTGGTTGTAGGTCGCGCTGATCCGATCCGGATCGGCATGCGAGAGTTGGGCGTCTACCCACTTGGGCGGATAGCCCAATTCATTGAGCGCGGTCGATACGGTGGCGCGAACGCCGTGCCCAGTGAGCTGATCTTCATAGCCCATGCGCTTGAGCGCGCCATTGAGCGTGTTCTCGCTGAGAGGTTTTTTCAGGCACCAATCACCGGGGATGAGATAGACCTGCGCTGGCTTCAGATTTCCCAGCAGATGACGAACGACTTCTTGTGCCTGCAACGACAGTGGCACGATGTACGGCGGGATGTCGGCGAAACGCTGGCGCTTCTTCTTGGTGAGCTGCTTGCGTTGCTTGAGCCTGACAACCGGGATGATCCACAGACCGCGCTCCAGATCGAACTGATCGGGCGTGGCGTAGCGCAATTCACCGGTGCGCACGCCCGTGAGCAGCAGCAGACGTAGACCCAGTTGCGTATTCAGGCGGCCGCTGTACTTGCGCAACGTCTGCAGCATGGCCGGCAGTTCGGGCATGCGCAAAAAGGGGTTGTTCTCCACCGGCGGCAGCGGCATCGCCACCACATCCAAATCCTTGGCCGGGTTGTCGCCCATGTTGGGCACCACCACCGAGGCGTAGGTGAATAGCTGGCTGAACCAGGTGCGCAGCTTCTCGGCGACCGACAGCGAGCCACGTTTTTCCACTCTGCCGATGATGTCCAGCAGGTGGGCGCGAGTGACGTCGTAGACGGTCAGGTGGCGCAATACGGGAAACACATCCTTGGCGAAGACGCGCCCGATCTGTTTGGGCGTGCTCTGGCGGCCCTCATTTTCCAGAGAGAGGCTGCGGTGGGCCAGCCATTTGTCGTAGATGGCCTGGAAGGTGTGCTCGCCCGCCAGGACAATCACGTGGCGTTTGCGCTTGCGTTCCGAATGCGGGTTGATGTCCTTGGCCAGCATGGCCCGGGCCTCGTCGCGCAGATGACGGGCATCTTTCAGGGAAAGCGCGGGATAGCCGCCGAAGGACATGCGCTCGCGCTTGCCGCCCCAAGTGAAGCGGAAGTGCCAGGCCTTGAAGCCGGTGGCTGAGATATGGAAGTAGAGACCGTCGAAATCGACAAGCGAATACGCCTTGCCGGTCACCTTGGCCTGTCGAACCTGGAGGTCTGAAAGCATGAGCCCAACTCCTGCGAAACGAGTTGGATGCCATGTTCCCGACGGAACCCCGGCTCCTCCAGCAACAATACGGTTTTGGGAACCTCCGCATTGCCAATGTACCACTCAACGTACCAGTTGGAACCGGCTGTGAGTGGATTTCGCTGGATGTCAGTGGATCGATATTGGGTGAAAATCCTCAATCCTGACAATGACTTACGACGTTCCCTGGCGTTCGGCGGAAGACCCTGGAAAGTCGAAGTGGAGCGGGCGATGGGAATCGAACCCACGTCAGTAGCTTGGGAAGCTACAGCTCTACCATTGAGCTACGCCCGCAGCGCGGATGAAAGTCTATGCGGAGGGACCGGTACAGCGCAATGGTGGCCACCGCATCCGCGAGGGGTCAGAGCCCTTTCCTTGAGGAAAGGGATCCGACCCCGGCGGTTGCTGCTTAGAAGCTGCCGCTGAAGTTGGCGAACAGCGTCGCGTCCTGGGCACGCTTCTGCCCGGCCGATGCGCTCAGGCCGAAGTTGCTCTGCAGGCCGAACAGCTCGGTACGGGCACCCAGCACCACGGTGGCGTAGTTCTTGTCGAAGTTCAGGCCCGGCACGCGGTAGCTGCCCAGTTCCGGCAGGGTCTGCAGCCAGGCACTGGCCTGCTTGGTGTCTTCGAACTCGTGGTCGTAGGTCACCTGCGCGTACGGCTTGACGGTGCCGCCATCGAAGCGGGCCTGCCAACCGATGCGGCCGACGGTCGAGTCGACGTTCTGGCGGTCATAGCCCAGTGCGGTGGCCAGGGTGCCGGCCGCAGCACTTTCGGTGTAACCGTCGATCTTCACCTTCTGCCAGATCACCGAAGCGATCGGGCCGTGGCGGAAACCGCCCTCGGTGCCGAACTCGTAACCAGCGTTCAGGGCAGCGGTCAGGTTGCTGCCGTCCGGCGAACCACCGTGCTCGCGGGTGGCCGGGCCCAGCTGGACCTTGCGGTTCACGTCATAGGACAACCAGGTGTAGCTGACCTGGCCATTGACCCAGATGCGGTCGTGGTACCAGCCCGCGAACAGACCGGCGGTGGTGTCCTTCTGGGTGAAGTCACCACGGCTGTTGCCGAAGTCGGCATTGAGGCGGCCAAAGCCGGCGAAGCCGCCGAACACCATGCCGTCGCGCGCCCAGTCGATACCGAACAGGCCGGCCGGCGCCA
The DNA here is from genome assembly GCF_029842145.1 of Stenotrophomonas sp. GD03794. Classification (NCBI taxonomy): domain Bacteria; kingdom Pseudomonadati; phylum Pseudomonadota; class Gammaproteobacteria; order Lysobacterales; family Lysobacteraceae; genus Stenotrophomonas; species Stenotrophomonas sp. GD03794. The sequence continues at coordinate 22,769 of NZ_JAOCFV010000007.1, read as the reverse complement.
GGCCGTCGTACAGGTCGGCGTGGTCATAGCGCTGCAGGTCACCGCGCACGCCGCCCCACCAGGACAGGCCGTCGGCCGGACGACCACCCAGATGCATGCTGACCTGGTCGGCGCGCGAGCGGCCGATGGTCTGCGCCGAGTGGCTCAGCACCTGCTGCAGACGCGGGCCTTCCAGCACCGAAACCGCGTACTGGCCCAGCAGCTGGTGGCCGGCGGTGGTCGGATGCACGCCGTCGGCGAACAGGTAGGTGTTGGCCGCATCCGGGCTGACGTAGCTGGTCGGGTTGCAGGTCAGGATGCTCTGCGTCGAGTTGGCCGGGTCGATCTTGCAGGCGGTGCTGGTGACGTTGGTGAAACCGTACATGCCCGGGTTGGCAGCCACTTCGCCCAGCACGGTGAAGGTATCGAGCGGGATGAACTCGATGCCGGCCTGCTTCAGGCCGCCGTACAGGGCCTTGTTGTAACCGGCCGACAGCGCGGTGGCGGCTGCGGCATTCGGGCCACGGAAGGCCGGGGTCAGGCCCACGTTCGGCAGGTTCGGCACCAGCACGTACTGCGCACCAGCCTGCTTCAGCGCGCCGACCAGGGCGATCTGGTCGGTGACGGCCGCACCAATGATGGCCTGCGCCTGCGCCGGCGCAGCGGCCGCGGCGAACAGGTCGTTGGCACCGCCCCACACCGTATACAGGACATTGGCGTCAGCCTTGCCGCCGTTCGCGGCCAGGTAGCGGGCCGCCTGCGACTTCAGCGACGGGATGGTTCCCATCGCGCTCGGAACGTCCACGCCGACGCGGGCACCACCCACCGCATAGTTGTCGCCGCTCTGGCCGTTGCCGTTGGCGGCGCCGTTGAGACCGTAGTAGTTGGCCACCTGCTGCGACCACACCCAGCCCGGGTTGGTGGTGAACTGGCCGGTGACCGGCTGCACGCCAGGCGGCAGCAACGGCCGGAAGTAGCCGGCATCGGTGAGGCTGTCACCGAAGAACACGGCCTTGGAATACGGGGATTCGCCTGCCATGGCCGGAAGCGCGGCCAGCGCGATCGCGGCCGCCATCAGGGAGCGGATCGGGCGTTTGCTGAGCAGCATGTAAAGAACTCCTGTGGGGATATCGTTGAGGACCCGGCGGACGTACGCCGGCGCACGGTGAATGGTTTCACTGCGCCGCCGTTTGCTCACGCTGCGCCGCCGCATGGATTGTCGCCTGACCGCGTGAAAACCCGTTGTGCCGGAGCTGGCGCCCGGTTCAATTTGCAAACGTTCCGATCCCACCGGGCTATCGGCGACAATGCGCGGATGAACATCCAGCTCAACGGCGAACCCCGTACCCTGCCCGCTCTGGCGACCCTCCACGACCTGCTCGAAGCCGAGCAGCTGCTGCAGCGCCGGGTGGCGGTGGAGGTCAATGGCGAGATCGTCAGCCGCAGCCGCCATGGCGGGCATGTCCTTGCCGAAGGCGACGTGGTGGAGATCGTGCACGCGCTGGGCGGGGGCTGAGGCTGCTCGGGTCTTCAGGGGTCAGATCCCTTTGCCACAGGCAAAGGGATCTGACCCCACGCTCGACCCCGCCCGCTGCGTGACCCCATCTTCAGGCGGATAAGCGATAATCGCGCCATGAACGTTCATGTCTCCCCCGATTCGCTGGTGATCGCCGGCAAGACCTATGGCTCGCGGCTGCTGACCGGCACCGGCAAGTTCAAGGATCTGGAAGAAACCCGCCTGGCCACCGAGGCTGCAGGCGCCCAGATCGTCACCGTGGCCATCCGCCGCACCAACATCGGGCAGAACCCGGGCGAGCCGAACCTGCTCGACGTGCTGCCGCCGGAGCGCTACACCATCCTGCCCAACACTGCGGGCTGCTACACCGCCGAAGACGCGGTGCGTACCTGCCGGCTGGCCCGTGAGCTGCTGGACGGCCACAACCTGACCAAGCTGGAAGTGCTGGGCGACCAGAAGTCGCTGTACCCGGACGTGGTGCAGACCCTCAAGGCCGCCGAACAGCTGGTCAAGGACGGCTTCGAAGTGATGGTCTACACCTCCGACGACCCGATCCTGGCCAAGCGCCTGGAAGAAATCGGCTGCGCTGCGGTGATGCCGCTGGCCGCGCCGATCGGCTCGGGCCTGGGCATCCAGAACAAGTACAACCTGCTGCAGATCATCGAAGACGCCAAGGTGCCGATCATCGTCGACGCCGGCGTGGGCACCGCGTCGGATGCGGCGATCGCGATGGAGCTGGGCTGCGACGGCGTGCTGATGAACACCGCCATTGCAGGTGCACGCAGCCCGGTGCTGATGGCCAGTGCCATGCGCAAGGCCGTCGAAGCCGGCCGCGAGGCCTTCCTGGCCGGGCGCATCCCGCGCAAGCGCTACGCCAGCGCCTCCTCCCCGGTGGATGGGTTGATCGGCTGATGACCAATCCCTTCGACAGCGCCGGTTCCAAGGCCCCGCCCAAGCCCTTCACCGTGAGCGAGGGCCGCCGCGAGGTGCGCAGCTTCGTGTTGCGCCAGGGCCGCTTCACGCCTGCCCAGCAGCGCGCGTTCGACGAACGCTGGCCGCGCTTCGGCATCGACTACAACGGCCAGCCGCGTGACCTGGACGCCACCTTCGGGCGCCCGGCGCACAAGGTGCTGGAAATCGGCTTCGGCAATGGTGCCGCGCTGCGCTTCGCTGCCCAGCACGACCCGTCGCGCGACTACATCGGCATCGAGGTGCACGCCCCCGGCGTGGGCCGGCTGCTGAACGCGCTGGCCGACGACAACGCCGACCATGTGCGCCTGTACCACCACGATGCGGTGGAAGTACTGCAGAACGAGATCGCCGATGGCGCGCTGGATGAAGTGCGCATCTACTTCCCGGACCCGTGGCACAAGAAGCGCCACAACAAGCGCCGCCTGCTGCAGCCTGCATTTGCCGAGCTGCTGGTGCGCAAGCTGCGCCCGGGTGGCCGCCTGCACTGCGCCACCGACTGGGAGGACTACGCCGAGCAGATGTGGGACGTGCTCGATGCCACCGCCGGCCTGGTCAACCGCGCCGGCCCGCGTGGCAGCGTGCCGCGCCCGGACTGGCGTCCGCAGACCCACTTCGAGACCCGCGGCCAGAAGCTCGGCCATGGCGTCTGGGACCTGCTGTACGACCGCACCTGACGATCGCCTGAGGACACCGCTCCCCACATGGATACCGCGCTGACGCTGACCAACGACATGAAGCTCGTGCTCGGGCTGGTCGGCTTCACGATGGCGATGTTCCTGTTCGAGCGCATCCGCGCCGACGTGGTCGCGCTGGTGGTCCTGGTGGTTCTCGGTGTCACCGGCCTGATCGCGCCGGAGGAGATCTTCGGCGGTTTCTCCGGTAACGCGGTGATGAGCATCATCGCCACCACCATCCTCGGTGCGGGCCTGGACCGCACCGGGGCGCTGAACCGGCTGGCCGCGTGGCTGCTGCGGCGTGGCCATGGCGTCGAGCAGCGGCTGTTGATGATGACCACGGCCATTGCCGGCCTGAATTCCTCTTTCATGCAGAACCCGTCGGTGATGGCGCTGTACCTGCCGGTCGCCTCGCGACTGGCCGCGCGCACCGGGTTGACCCTGCAGCGCCTGCTGCTGCCCATTTCGGCGGCAATCGTGATGGGTGGTGCGCTGACCATGGTCGGCAATTCACCGCTGATCCTGCTGAACGATCTGCTGGCCTCGGCCAACAACAACCTGCCTTCCGGCCTGGCCACCATCGAGCCGCTGCGCATGTTCGCGCCACTGCCGATCGGCGTGGCACTGCTGATCGCCTCGCTGCTGTACTTCCGCTATTACGGCGACCGCAAGCTGGTGGAAGAGGAAAGCCTGGTCAACGACGGGGTCACCCCGGCACGCACCGAGAGTTACTTCGCCAAGACCTACGGCATCGAAGGCGATGTGTTCGAGCTGGTGGTCAGTGCCGAAAGCCCGCTGGTCGGCATGACCCTGGGCGAGGCGGAGAACCTGCACGATGCCCCGCTGCTGCTTGCCTTGAAGACCGGCAACGACACCCGCCTGGCACCGCCGGCGGAGATGCGCATCTGGGTCGGCAGCGTGCTCGGCGCGATGGGCCCGCGCGAGCAGATCAGCGACTTCGCGCAGAACCAGTTCCTGCGCATGTCCTCTCGCCTGAAGCATCTGGGCGACCTGTTCAACCCCAGCCGCGCCGGCATTTCCGAGGCCGTGGTGCCGCCGACCTCGAACGTGATCGGCAAGAGCGCGGCCGACCTGCGCCTGCGCAAGGAGCGCGGTATCAGCCTGCTGGCGATCAACCGAGACAAGCAGGTGATCCGCGAGGACGTGCGCGACGTGCAGCTGCGCGCCGGCGACATGCTGGTGTTCCACAGCATCTGGACCGACCTGGCGCAGGCCGCCCGCAGCCGTGACTTCGTGGTGGTGACCGACTACCCGACCGGCGAGCAGCGCCCGCACAAGTTCAAGATCGCGATGGCGATCTTCGCGCTGACCATCCTGATCGCGCTGACCAGCAAGCTGCCGGTGGCGCTGACGCTGATGACCGGCGTGGCCGGCATGCTGCTGACCGGCGTGCTGCGCATGGACGAGGCCTATGCCTCGATCAACTGGAAGACGGTGTTCATGATGGCCGGGCTGATTCCACTCGGCTGGGCGATGGACTCCAGTGGCGCGGCGGCCTGGGTGGCCGGCCACACCATCGACAAGCTGCCGACCGGCATTCCGGTGTGGGTGCTGGAGGTGGCGCTGGCGCTGCTGACCACGGCGTTCTCGCTGGTGATCAGCCATGTGGGCGCGACCATCGTGATGGTGCCCATTGCAGTGAACCTGGCGTTGGCGGCGGGCGGCAATCCGACGGCGTTCGCGCTGATCGTGGCGCTGTCGGCGTCCAACAACCTGATGACGGCCTCCAATCCGGTGATCTCGATGATCACGGGGCCGGCCAACTACACACCGCGTGAGATGTGGCGGGTCGGCGGCCCGCTGTCGCTGATCTACACGCTGGTGGTGGTGTTGATGATCAACCTGATGTTCTGAGGTTGGGGTTTGTTGGCAGGGCTGCGCCCTGCACCCCGGTAGTGCCGGCCGCTGGCCGGCAACCTCAACAGCAAAAACGTGCATTTCGTGGGATGGCGGGGTGGGTCCGGTTGCGGGGGACGCTGCAAGTCCCCCTCCGGGGCCCGGCCCAGCCGCTGGCGGCTGTGCGTTCGGGCGCTTGCGAAGCAGTGCTTCGCAAGCAAAGCGCCCTCACCCATGTAAGCTCGGTCGCCGCTTGCTCGTGTGCGCTGTCCTGCGCACACGGCAAGACCGGGGTTGGGCGTCCTGCCCAACCCGCCCGAGGCATGCCTCGGGCCCATGCGGCTCACGCCCCCGCAACCGGACCCACCCCGCCTTCGACAGATTCATGCGAGCTGTCGAAACGGCATTCCGTGCTGCTGTTGGTAGGTGTCGACCTTGGTCGACACGGCTTTTGTAGCGTCGAGCCATGCTCGACTGCTCCTGGCTTGATGGGGTAAGAGCCGCTTTCCTGCGGAAAACGGATCCGACCCCTGGCCTGGACTCAGGCGAGATAAACCTGCCCGTCGCGCACGTCCACCGGCACCGCGCGCAGGCGGTCGCCCTTGCAGGGGCCAGCGATGCAGTCGCCGCTGTCCAGCGCGAACGAGGCACCGTGGGCGGCACACACCAGGTGGCCCTCGCGGCTCTTCAGGAACTGGCCCGGGGCCCAGTCCAGGCGACGGCCCGCGTGCGGGCAGATGTTCAGGAACGCACGCACCTGCGCGCCATCGCGGTACAGCACCAGCGATTCGGCATCGCCATCGACCACCGCTTCGACCTCGGCAAACGCGCCATCGGCAATGGCATCAAGGGCGATCAGGGCAGCGGCGGCAGTCATGGCGAAGGCTCGGACAGTAAACCTGCATTGTCGCACGCCCACTCAGGTGACTGGCTGCGACATGAACACAAGTCATTGATCCGTAATAAGCATAGGCTATATTTAACGAGTTTTTCACTCAATGACAGTGGCGCGTCCCGATACTCTGGTTTCGCTGATCCCAGCCTATCGAGCCGCCATGTTCAATCGCGCATCCGCCTTCAACCAGTTCCGCACCCTGTTCGCGCCGCGCAAGCCGCGTCACCCGTTGGTGCGCGTTGCCGTGGGCCTGCTCGGCCTGGCGATCCTGGCCGCGATGGTGTTCATCGGCGTGTTCGTCGGTGCGGCGATGATCCTGGTCGGCCTGGCGTGGAAGCTGCTGGCCTCGCGCAAGCCGGGCGTTGCCCGTCCGGTCGATCCGACCGTGGTCGAAGGCGAGTACCGCGTGGTGCGCAAGCCGGTGCTGCCGGCCTCGCGTTGATCCACGCCCTCCGCGCCCGCTGACGGCGGGCGCCATGCGTTCTAGACTGCGGGCACGCCCTTCCTGGATGCCCGCATGTCCGATGTCTCCGATGTGATCCCTGCCGTAGCCCTGCCGCGTGTGCCGGTAGCCGGTGGCGGCAGCTTCCCCGTGCACCGTATCTACTGCGTCGGCCGCAACTTCGCCGACCATGCCCGCGAAATGGGCGCAGCAGTGCCGGCGACCGACGATCGCGGCCGTCCGATGTTCTTCAGCAAGCCGGCCGATGCGATCGTGGTCGGCCACGACGATGCCATTCCCTATCCCCCGGCAACCGCCAACCTGCACCACGAAGTGGAGCTGGTGGTGGCGATCGGCCGTGATGCGCCAGCCGGCGAACTGGCCGTGGCCGATGCCGACGCTCTGGTCTACGGCTATGCCGTCGGACTGGACCTGACCCGCCGCGACCTGCAGGCCGCCGCCAAGGACAAGGGCCATCCGTGGGATGCAGCCAAGGGCTTCGATGCCTCGGCACCGATCAGCGAGATTGTCCATGCCGCTGAAGTGGGCGACCTGGCCGCGCTGAACCTGTCGCTGGAGGTCAACGGCGAAGTGCGCCAACAGGCGCTGCTGGACCAGATGATCTGGAACGTGCCGGAGATCCTGCACGAGCTGTCCAAGCTGTGGCAGCTGCGTGCCGGCGACCTGGTGTTCATGGGCACCCCGTCCGGGGTGGCTGCGCTGAAACCCGGCGACCGCTTCAGTGCCCGACTGGAAAACGTGGCCGAGCGCCACGGCGTGATCGCCGGCTGACATCACCTGCGCTACCCTGCGCGCTGTCCACTTCCCCCACCGGAGAAAAACAACAATGGGAATGCTCACCGAGTTCAAGGAATTCGCGATGCGCGGCAACGTCATCGACCTCGCCGTCGGCGTGGTGATCGGCGCGGCCTTCGGCAAGATCGTGACCGCCCTGGTCGAGAAGATCATCATGCCGCCGCTGGGCATGCTGATCGGCAAGGTGGATTTCTCGCAGCTGGCCTGGACGTTGTCACCGGCCAGCGTCGGCGCCGATGGCAAGGAGATCCCGGCCGTGGTGATCGGCTACGGTGACTTCATCAATACGCTGATCCAGTTCGTGATCGTGGCCTTCGCCATCTTCCTGGTGGTCAAGACGATCAACCGCCTGTCGCGAAAGCAGGAAGCCGCACCGGCCGCACCGGCCGAGGAAGTGGTGCTGCTGCGCGAGATCCGCGACAGCCTGAAGAAATAAGGCGGCCTACCGGTAGTGCCGGCCGCTGGCCGGCAAGGTCGGAACAAGCGGGGAGCCGGCCAGCGGCCGGCACTACCGCGACTGCACGAAAGCCCCGCCCCGGCGGGGCTTTCGCTTTGCCGGACGTGGCGGAAAACAGCGTTCGCGGCAGCCATGACCTCCCGCCCATGCGCCGGGCTGAACGACTGTTAAGCTCCAAGGCTTAGGTCCCTTCCCGGAGTTGTCCATGCGTCGCCGCGTCCTTGCCATCGCATCCTCCCTCGCCCTGCTGGCCGCCCCGGCCTTCGCGGCGCCGCGTACCACCACCCTGCCCCCGGCGTCGCTGGCCACCGCCGCACAGCTGCGCGACCAAGCGCTGGCCGATGACACCGGCTGGAAGGTGGTCGAATCGCTCACCACCGAGATCGGTCCGCGCATCGCCGGCAGCGAGGCCGACGCCCGCGCCGTGGCCTGGGCCGAAGCCAAGTTCAAGGCCCTCGGCTTCGACAAGGTGTGGAAGGAACCGGTGACGTTCCCGAAGTGGGAGCGACGCAGTGAACACGCCGCGGTGACCGGCAAGAACCCGCAGCCACTGCAGATCACCGCGCTGGGCGGCAGCCCGGGCGGCACCGTTGAAGCCGAAGTGGTCCGCTTCGCCGACCTGGCCGCGCTGCAGGCGGCACCGGCCGGTTCGCTGAAGGGCAAGATCGCCTTCGTTGATTACCAGATGCTGCCGTTCCGCGATGGCCGCGACTACGGCCGTGGCGGCGCGATCCGCAGCAAGGGCCCGTCCGAAGCGATCCGCAAGGGCGCGGTCGGCTTCCTGATGCGCTCGGCCGGTACCGACTCGCACCGCGTGCCGCACACCGGCATCACCCGTTTCGATGAAGGCCTGACCCCGGTGCCGTCGGCGGCGCTGTCGGTGCCCGATGCCGACCAGCTGGCGCGCCTGCTGGCACGTGGCAGCACCACGGTGAAGGTGGCGCTGGACTGCGGTTGGGATGGCACCGCCACCTCGTACAACGTGATCGGTGAGATCACCGGCCGCAGCCTGCCGAAGGAAGTGGTGGTGATCGGTGGTCATCTGGATTCGTGGGACCTGGGCACCGGCGCGGTGGATGACGGCGCAGGCGTGGGCATCACCATGGCCGCCGGCCACCTGATCGGCCAGCTCAAGCAGGCGCCGAAGCGCACCATCCGCGTGGTCGCGTTCGCCAACGAGGAACAGGGGCTGTACGGCGGCAAGGCCTACGCCGAAGCGCACGCCAAGGATGTGGCCCTGCACCAGCTGGCTGCCGAGAGTGACTTCGGTGCCGGCCGCATCTATGCCTTCAATACCGGTTCGCCGAACCCGGAAGGCTCGCGCGAAGCGACGAAGCAGATTGCCGAGGTGATGAAGCCGCTGGGCATCGAGTACCAGGCCGACAAGGGTGGCCCGGGCCCGGACGTCGGTCCGCTGGCTGCCAAGGGCGGTGCGTGGGCATGGCTGGCGCAGGACGGCTCGGATTACTTCCACCTGCACCACACCGCCGACGACACACTGGACAAGATCGACCCGAAGGCGCTGGCGCAGAACGTGGCTGCCTACACCGTGTTCGCGTACCTGGCGGCGGAAGCCGATGGCAGCTTCGGCAGCGAGGCCAAGGCGACCACGCCGCCGAACGAGTGATGCGGTAGTGCCGGGCCATGCCCGGCGAACGCAGCGGCGGGAGCGGTGCGAACCAAGGTTCGCACCCACCGGGCGATGGCGCGCCCACCGGGTAATGGCGTGCGGTCAGAGCCCTCGCCTTGGCGAGGGATCTGCCCCCGGTCCTGTCAGCCCTCCCACACGCTGGTGTTGCGTACACCCAGCAGCTTCGGATTGAACAGCGGATCCTTGCCCGCCTGGCGGTGCTGTTCGTAGTCGCGCAGCGCCGCCAGCGCCGGCTTCTGCAGCAGCAGGATGGCGATGATGTTCAACCAGCTCATCAGGCCGACGCCGATGTCGCCCAGCGACCACGCGATCGTTGCACTGTTCACCGCCGAGTAGCCGGTCGCGGCCAGGAACAGCAGCTGGAACCCGCCCATCACCCACGGCGCGGGACGATCACGGCACAGGTAGCTGATGTTGGTCTCGGCCATGTAGTACAGCGCCAGGATGGTGGTGAACGCGAACGGCAGGATCGCCAGCGCCACGAACGAGCGGCCGAATCCCGGCAACGCGGATTCCACCGCATGCTGCACGAAGCGCGGCCCGGCCTCGACGCCGGGCAGATTGCCCAGCAGCAGGCGCGCCTCATCCGGAATGCCATTCACTGCCGGGTCGTAGACGTTGTACAGCCCCGTGGACAGGATCAGGAACGCGGTGGCACTGCACACCACCATCGTGTCGATGTAGACCGAGAACGACTGCACCAGGCCCTGCTTGACCGGATGCGAAACTTCGGCGGCAGCGGCCGGATGCGCACCGCTGCCCATGCCGGCCTCGTTGGACAGCACGCCACGGCGCACGCCCCACTGGATGGCGGTACCGATCATTGCACCGAACGCGGCATCCACACCGAATGCGCTGCGCAGCACCAGCATGATCACCTCCGGTACTTTCTCTGCATTGAGCACCATCACCAGCGCCGCCACCAGCAGATACGCCACTGCCATCAGCGGCACCACCCATTCGGCAACCCGCGCGATGCGGCGCACGCCACCGATCAGGATCGCGCCCAGCACCACCAGCAGTACCGCCGTAGTGGTCATCACCGGCACGTTCCAGGCTTCGTTCACTGCACTGGTAATTGCGTTGGACTGGGTGCCGGCCAGCATCGCGCCGGCCAGTACGGTCACCAGTGCGAACAGCACCGCGTACCAGCGCTGGCCCAGGCCTTTTTCGATGTAGTAGGCGGGCCCACCGCGATACTGGCCCTTGGCATCGCGGTCCTTGTAGATCTGCGCCAGCGTGGATTCGATGAAGGCACTGGACGCGCCGAGGAAGGCGACGATCCACATCCAGAAGATCGCGCCCGGGCCGCCAAAGGCGATCGCCATCGCCACGCCGGCGATGTTGCCGACCCCGACCCGGCTGGACAACGACAGCGACAGGGCCTGGAACGGTGACACGCCGGATTCGGAGCGCTCATGACGGAACATCAGGCGCAGCATGTCCGGCAGCGCACGCAACTGGATGAAGCGGGTGCGCACGCTGAAGTACAGGCCAGCGAGCAGGCACAGCACCACCAGGTACGGGCTCCAGACGACGCCGAGGATCGTGTTGACGATGGATTCGATGTTCATCGGCCGCCCCTCAGAAGAACATGCCCAGGGCGACCTGGGGGCTGATGATGCGGCCGGCGTTGCGCCCGGCCACGGTGAATTCGACGCCGGCGATCAGGCCCAGTGACGGACTGAAGTGGTACTCCACGGCCGGCGCCAGGCTGACGTTGCGGCTGGCCGGACGGTGCTCTTCAATCCGTTCGATCACACCACTGCTGTTGCGTGCGAAGCCGCTCAGGCGCTGGCCGGTCTCGCGGCTTGCGGCCATTTCCATCACGCCCACCCAGCGTGAGTTGAAGCTGTACTCGGCGCCCACCGACAGGCCCAGTACCGAGCCGCGCGAAATGTGCCCCTGGAAGCTGTCGTCGGTGCCATACACGCTGGTGCCGGAAATGGCGGTGCGCGATGGGGCAGGACCGGCGCTGAGCTGGGCGCGCCAGCGCACGGGGCGATCGTTGCCCAGCCACACCACCTGCTGCACGCCCAGCGCGGCGGTGGTGCGCTGCACGCCATCGCCCTGCGCATCCAGCGGATTGCCGGTGATGCGGTCGTGGCTGCCGGTGCTGAAGCGCTGCACCAGCGCGACCGAGATGGCCGGACGGGTGCCATCGGCATTCGGCGCCTGCAGCAGGTACTGCAGGCGTGCCGTGGTGTCGCCGGCACGGAAGCCGCTGCTGCGCGCACTGCCGGATTCCGAGCGTGAGGCGCTGAGATTGACCTGGCCCATCACCCGGTCGCTGAAGCCGTAGATGATCGGCACCACGGTCGCCCACGCACCACTGCGCTCGGCGCTGCGGCGGCGATCCCCGTTGTTGTCGTAGTGGTCGCGGCTGTCGACCCGCACCAGATAGGGCTCGATGTACCAGTTGCCCTGCGGCAGGCCGGCCGGATTCGGCGTGATCAACGGGCCGGTGAAATTGACCCCGTCCAGGCTGCGCTCTCCGGCCTGCACCGCGGGTGACGCAAGCGCAGCGAGTGCCAGCACCAGGCAAGTGCGGCGTGTGCGGCGTTGGATTCGATGCATGGAACCACTCCTGTACGACGTTGGAAGGATCTCCACCGTGCGGCGCGGGAAACGGCCCAGCAATGAGATAAGTTCTAAAATTGCCTGTCGTTCGGTCAAGCGTGCTTGAAACAACGTGAGCTGACGCAGATGACCCAATTCTCCTGGCATGCACCGCTTGCGCTCTTGCACCGCGCAAAAAAAAACCCGGCCACAAGGGCCGGGTCCGGGCATCAGCACGGCATTGAAACCGCGGGATCAGCCGTTGCGTCGGCTCGCCCACTGCGCCAGCAGCACCGCCGTGGCTGAGGCCACGTTCAGGCTCTCCACCGCGCCACTGCCGGGAATCGAGACCTGAAGGTCGCACTGGCCGGCCAGGCTGCGGTCCATGCCCTCGCCCTCTGCGCCCATCACGTACACCAACCGTTCCGGCAGCGATGCGCGGAATACGTCGTCACCGCCATCGACCAGGGTTGCCGCCAGGCCAAAACCGGCCGCACGCAGCTGCGACATTGCCTGCGCGGTCTCCGGCAGCTGTACCAGCGGGACGGCTTCGGCACCGCCCTCAGCCACACGTGCGGCGGCACCGGACAACGCCAGCGTGCTGGCGGCCGGCAGCAGCAGTGCCTTGGCACCGAAGTGCGCGGCCGAGCGCAGGATCGCGCCCAAGTTGTGCGGGTTGCCCACGCCATCCAGCCACAGCGCCAGCGCCGGGCCGTCGCCGACCTGCTCCAGCCACTGCGCCAGCGGCAGTGCCGGTGCACGCAACACATCGGCCACCACGCCTTCGTGATGGGTGGTGCCGGCGAGCTTGTTCAGATCGCCGTCTTCAACCACGCGGTACCCCACGCGGTTGGCCACGCACCACTTCAGCAGCGGCTGGAGGCGCGCAATGCGTGCCTCCAGCAGGTACAGCTTGCGCAGCGCCTGCGGTCGCGCCTCGAACGCGGCCAGCACGGCATTCAGGCCGTACAGGCGCAGCTCCTCGCTGCCACCGCGCCCGCCACCGCCCGTGGCCGGCACCTCCGGGCGCGGCAACGGCGTTGCGCGCGGCGGACGGGCGGACGGGCGGCGGTTGTTCCAAGGGTTGTTCACTTACACACTCTCCTGCTTGCGCTGGCGCCAGAAATCAGCGTTCTTGATGCCCAGGGCATCAGGGTCGAACACCGGATCCAGGCCGAGCTTCTTCTGTCGTTCGTAGTCACGCAGGGCCAGCATTGCCGGCTTCTGGATGATGAGGATGGCAATGATGTTCAGCCAGGCCATCAGGCCCACGCCGATGTCACCCAGCGCCCAGGCCAGGGTTGCATTATGGAACGCGCCGAACACCACCATGGCGATGATGCCCAGGCGCAGCACCAGCACGGTCAGCGGGCGCTTCTTGTTGTGGTTCACATAGCTGAGATTGGTCTCGGCCATGTAGTAGTACGCCATGATGGTGGTGAAGGCGAAGAAGAAGATGGCGATGGACACGAACGCCGAACCCCAGCCCGGCAGCACCGCTTCCACGCCGGCCTGGGCGTAGCCCGCGCCTTCCGGAATGCCGGCCAGGCCCTGGAAGATCGGCGGGGCGCCGGCACCTGCTGGCGAATACACGTTGTAGGTACCGCTGGCCAGGATCAGGAACGCGGTGGCGGTGCACACCATCATGGTGTCGAAGTAGATGGCGAAGGCCTGCACGTAGCCCTGCTTGGCCGGGTGCGAGACTTCCGAGGCCGCTGCCGCGTGCGGGCCCGAGCCCTGGCCGGCCTCGTTGGCATAGATGCCGCGCTTGATGCCCCACTCCACCGCCAGGCCCATCATCGCGCCGAACGCGGCGTGGGTGCCGAAGGCGCTGCTGAAGATGATGTTGAACATCTCCGGCACGCGGTCGTAGTTGATGATCATGATGACGATGGCCATCAGGATGAAGCCGGCGGCCATGAACGGCACCACCACTTCGGCGAAGTTGGCGATGCGCTTGACGCCACCGAAGATCACCACGCCCAGCAGCAGCGCGACCACGATGCCGATGCCCAGCTTCAGCGCCTGCACCGATTCCATGCCGAAGGCCTGGCCATCGAGCGGACCGCACAGCGCAGTGCCGCGGCAGGCGTTGATGATGCTGTCGGCGATGGCGTTCGCCTGCACACCGGGCATCAGGAAACCGGCGGCAATGATCGTGGCGATGGCAAAGGCCAGCGCGTACCACTTCAGGCCCATGGCCTTTTCGATGTAGTACGCCGGGCCACCGCGGTAGCGGCCTTCAGCGTCCTTGGTCTTGTAGATCTGCGCCAGGGTGCATTCCACGTACGAGGTGGACGCGCCGAGGAAGCCCATCACCCACATCCAGAAGATGGCGCCGGGGCCGCCGAAGGCGATGGCGGTGGCCACGCCGGCGATGTTGCCGATCCCCATGCGCCCGGCCATCGACATGGCCAGGGCCTGGAAGGACGACACACCGGCGTCTGATTTCTCACCCTTGACGGTGAGGCGGCACATCTCGAGGAAGCCGCGGATCTGCATGAAGCGCGTGCGCAGGCTGAAGAACAGGCCGGCGCCCAGGCACACGAAGATCAGTGCCTTGCTCCAGATGATGCTGTTGATGAAATGTACGGTTGCTTCCACGCGCGCTCTCTCCAGTCGGCGGGTTGTAAGGACGTCCCGTCGGCTGGAAGGGACCTGACCGATTCTCCCTGATCGAAGGCCGCTGCGGTAGCGCCAGAAGGATGGGGTCGGATCCCTTGCGCAGCGCGCAGGGGCTCTGACCCCCGATATCCGTGAAATGGGGTCAGAGCCCTTTTCTGCGAAAAGGGATCCGACCCCACGCCTGTTCAGGGCAGCTGCGTGCGCACCCGGGCGAAACGGCGCAGGTCGTGCAGCACGCCGCGCTTGTAGACCGCGCAGCGGTCCACGCCTTCTTCCCGGAAACCGTTCTTTTCCAGCACCCGGGCCGAGCCGAGGTTGAAGTCGACCACCCCGGCCTGCAGCCTGAACAGGCGAAGTTCGTCCATCACCCAGGGGGCGAACAGGCCGACCACACGGGTCATCACTCCTTGGCCCCAGTAGGCCTGGCCCAACCAGTAGCCCAGCTCGGCCATGTGCCCGCGCTCGGCACTGCCCTGCTGGGCCCCGACGCTGCCGCAGGCTTGGCCGTCGATCTCGATGGCCAGGTTCAGGGTACCGGGGGCCAGCACGCGGCCGGCGAGGAAAGCTTCGCCATCCTCGCGCGTGTACGGGTACGGGAAGCGGTCGCGCAGGCCCCGCGACACCTCGGCGTCGTTGGCGTGGCGCAGCAGGGATTCGAGGTCTTCATTGCGCCAGGGGCGCAGCAGGAAGCCCTCGCCCTGCAGGTGTGGGGGCAGAGCCCTTTCCCCTTGGGAAAGGGATCCGACCCCGTTGGCGGTCGGATCAGGCATGGCCACCCACCACGGGCGATTCCGCTTCCTGCTTCTCCAGCTCGCGCTTCACCGCTTCCGGCGAGCGGGTGTACGGGGCCAGCCGCGCGTAGAACGCCGGCACCACGAACAGCGACAGGAAGGTCGAGAGGGTCACGCCGAAGATGATCACGATGCCGATCGTGCCACGGCTGGCCGAACCAGGGCCACCGGCCACCACCAGCGGAATCGCGCCGACCACGGTGGCGATCGAGGTCATCAGGATCGGGCGCAGGCGCACCATCGCCGATTCGATGATCGCCTCGCGCACGGTTCTTCCGTCGTCACGCAGCTGGTTGGCGAATTCGACGATGAGGATGCCGTTCTTCGCGGCCAGGCCGACCAGCATGACGATGCCGATCTGGCTGAACAGGTTCACCGTGCCGCCGCTCACCCACAACCCGACCAGCGCGCCGAGCACGCCCAGCGGCACGGTCAGCATGATGGTGAGCGGGTGGATGAAGCTCTCGAACTGCGCGGCCAGCACCAGGTAGACCACCAGCAGGGCCATCGCGAAGGTCAGCAGCACGGCACCACCGGCGCTCTGGTACTCACGCGATTCGCCCTTCCAGTTCACCTGTGCATACTGCGGCAGCTCCTCGCGAGCCACGTTCTGCGCCCAGGCAATGGCCTCGCCCAGCGGATAGCCCGGCGCCAGGCCGGCGTTGATGGTGATCGAGCGCAGGCGGTTGAAGCGGTTCAGGGTGCCGGCCTCGGCCACTTCGCTCAGCGTGACCAGGTTGGACAGCGGCACCAGTTCGCCGGAAGTCGCGCGCACGCGGATCGCCGCCAGGTCGGCTGGGCTGGCACGGCCATCGCGGCCGGCCTGCACCAGCACGTCGTACTCCTCGCCGTTGTCGACGAAGGTGGTGACGCGGCGCGAGCCCATCATGGTTTCCAGCGCCGAACCGATCGCGGTGACCGGCACGCCGAGGTCGGCCGCACGCTGGCGGTCGATGTTGACCCGCATCTGCGGCCGGGTCTCCTTGTAGTCCGAGTCCGGGCCGACCAGGCCGGGATTGTCGGCCATGCGCAGCAGGATGCGGTCGCGCCACTGCGCGATCTCGGCATATTCCGGACCACCCAATACGATCTGGAACGGCTGGCCGCCGCTGCGCACCAGGCCACCGCCCACCTGCGTGCGTACCCGCACGCCACGGATGGTATCCAGCTCCTTCTGCAGCTCGTTGGCCACTTCCGGCGTCCCTTCGCTGCGCTGGCGCCACGGCTGCAGGAAGATGCTGACGCGGCCGGTGTGCATTTCCTCGCTGGCGCCCCAGCCACCCGGCACGCGCGGGTTGGCGCGCACGATTGGCTTGTCCGGGCCGACATGCGGTGCCAGCATCGCTTCCACCTGCTGCACCTGCTGCACGGTGTAGTCGTAGCCGGCGCCTTCCGGGCCGTCGATCATGATCTGGAACGAACCGCGGTCTTCGGCCGGCGCCAGTTCCGACGGCAGCAGCTTGAGCAGGCCCCAGCTGGCAGCCAGTGCGGCCACCATCACCAGCAGGTAGATCCAGGTGCGGTCCACGTGATGGTCGAGCACCCGCCCATAGGCCCCTGCCAGGCGCTCCAGGTTGCGGTTGACGAAGCCATGCAGGCCACGCGGCGCGTGCCCGGTGTGCGGCTTGAGCAGCTTGGAGGCCATCATCGGCGTCAGCGTCAGCGCCACGAAGGCGGACAATGCCACCGCGGCGGCCAGTGCCACCGCCAGCTCGCGGAACAGGCGCCCGGTGTTGCCTTCCAGGAAACCGACCGGCAGGAACACCGCCACCAGCACCGCGGTGGTAGCAATCACCGCGAAGGCGACCTGCGCGGTGCCGCGCTTTGACGCCACCAGCGGGGGTTCGCCCAGATCGATGCGGCGCTGCACGTTCTCCACCACCACGATCGCATCGTCCACCACCAGGCCGATGCACAGCACCAGCGCCAACAGGGTCAGCAGGTTGATCGAGAAATCAAACGCATACAGTGCGATGAACGCCGCGACCAGGCAGACCGGCACGGTCACCGCCGGAATCAGCGCGGCGCGGAAGCTGCCGAGGAACAGCCAGATCACCGCCAGCACCAGGATCATCGCCTCCACCAGCGTGGCGTAGACGCGGTCCACCGCGGCTTCGATGAAGGTGGTGTTGTCGAAGGCAACGAAGATCTGCGTGCCCTTCGGCAGGGTCAGTGCGACCCGCTCCGCCTCGGCACGCGCGACACGGGCCACGTCCAGCGAGTTGGCGGTGGAGGTCTTGACGATGCCCAGGCCGATGCCCGGCTCGCCGTTGCTGCGGTAGTAGGCGCGGCGCTCGGCCGAGGCCAGCTCGATCTTCGCCACGTCGCCCATGCGCACCACGTAGCCATCGCGTCCCTTGCCCAGCGGGATGGTCGCGAAGTCTTCCGGCTTGATGTAGTTGCGCTCCACGCGAAGGGTGAAATCGCGGTCGGTCGACTCGATGCGGCCGGCCGGCAGTTCCACGTTCTCGTTGCGCAGCGCGGTTTCGACGTCGCCGGTGGTCAGCCCGCGCGCCGCCAGCTGGTCGCGGTCCAGCCAGATCCGCATCGCGTAACGCTGGCGGCCGCCGATGCGGACCTGGGCCACGCCGTCGAGGCTGGAGAAACGATCGACCACGTAGCGGTCGGCGTAGTCGCTCAGCTCCAGCGTGTCCATGGTCGAGGAGACCATGTTGAACCAGATGATCGGGTCGGCATCGCTCTCGACCTTGGCGATCTCCGGCGGACGCGCTTCCTCCGGCATGCGGTCGGCGACGCGGCTGACCGCATCGCGCACGTCATTGGCCGCCGCTTCGATATCGCGGTTGGAGGTGAATTCGATGCTGACCTGCGAGCGGCCATTGGTGCTGCGCGCATTGATCGTATCGATGCCTTCGATGCCGGCCAGCGCGTCTTCCAGTACCTGGGTGATACGGCTTTCGATGACCGCGGCCGAGGCGCCGGTGTAGTCCACCGACACCGAGACGATCGGCGGATCGATGGCCGGCAGCTCACGCAGGGTCAGGCGGGTGAAGGACATCACGCCCAGCACCAGCAGCAACAGGCTCATCACCACGGCAAACACCGGCCGCTGGATGGAGATGTCGGACAGCTTCATCCGCCGTGGCCCTCGGCCGCGACCGGCGCTGCAGCGTCAGCGGGCTTCGCACCGCTGGCCGGGGCCGCGTCCTTGGCCGCGACCTTCAGGCCCGGGCGCAGCTTGCCGGTGCCATCGACCACGATGCGCTGGCCCGCTTCCAGGCCCTGCCTGATCTCGACCACGCCGGCACGGCGCGCGCCGGTGACCACGTCCACGCGCTCGACGCTGTCGTCGGCCTTGATGCGGTACATGAAGGTATCGCGGCCGACCTGCACCACGGCGATCTCCGGCACCACCAGCGCCGGGCGCTCGGGCCGGAACAGGCGCACGTCCAGCAACATGCCCGGACGCAGCGCATGGTCGCCGTTGGCGAAATCGGCGCGCACGGTCACCGCACGGGTGGCCGGGTCGATGCGCGCATCGATGGTGCTGACCACACCCTCGAAGGTGCGGCCGGGCCACGCCACGCTGGTGGCACTGACCTTGTCACCGACGCCCAGTGCGGCCAGTTCCACTTCCGGCACCTGGAAATCGATGTGCATGTGCTCGATGTCGTCGAGCGTGGCGATCACCGTGGTCGGCGTCAGCAGCGTGCCCGGGCTGACCTGGCGGATACCCAGGACGCCAGCGAACGGCGCACGCACGCGACGGTCGCCGATATCCGACTGCATCTGCGCCACACGCGCCTCGGCGGCATCGCGGATCGACTTCTGCGTATCCAGCGTGGCGCTGGACACCAGCCGCTGGGTGGCCAGCTCGCGCTGGCGCTTGTACAGCTGGTCGGCCTCGTGGAAGGTGGCCTGCGCCTGCACCAGCGCAGCCTCCTGGGCCTGGCCGCGCAGGGTCACGATCGGCGCCCCGGCAGCGACGTGCTGGCCGCTTTCGAAATGCACTTTCTCGACGATCTCGCTGACCTTGGCGGTCACGCTGATGGATTCGCGTGCCTTGGCCGTGCCCAGTGCCTGCAGGGTGTCGTTCCACTGCGTGGACTGCACGACCTGCGCGGTGACCGGCACCGCTTCTCCCTGCCGACGGGCGGCGGCCTCCTGTTTGCCTGCGCACCCGGCCAGCACGGCCAGGCTGAGGCCAAGGGCCAGGGTCGAAGCGATACGAGCCAACATGAACGGTCCTGAGTGATCCACGGCCGCCGAGTGTAGGCAAGGGCCCGCAAAAGCGGTATGTGCCAAGCGTTTACCGGCGTGGAACCAGGGCTGCGATAGCGCCTTGAACCCGTTCCGTGCAAGGCTGATATCAGCGGTGTCGGCGTGTGTCGAGGTGTATCCAGCCGCCCACTGTGGCCGCTGCCATCGTAGAGTCGAAGCTGCCCGACGGAGGGCGTCGGGCGGGGACGGATCCTGGCGGGGATCCGGCCCCGTTTTTTTGCATCCGACGGATCAATACCGGTAGTTCACCTTCATCCACAAGCTGCGGCCCGGCTCGTTGATGCGCACCGGATCGGCCGGGAAGCCGAAGTCGGCGCTGCCGGCAAGGTTCAGGTGCTCGCTGTAGGCACGGTCGAACAGGTTGTCGACGCCCGCGCTGAGCTGCAGCTGCGAACTGAAGCGGTACGCCGCGTTGAGCGCGAAAGTGGCGAAGCCGGCACTCGGCCCGAGATCCTGGGCGACGACGTTGCCTTGGCCATCTGCGACACGATGCTGGTGGGTCACCGCGCGCAGCAGCGCACCGGCACTCCAGCGCTGGCCCTCCCAGTTCGCGCTCAGGCGTGCTTCCAGCGGTGGCATCTGCGGCAATGGGCGGTGCTGGTCGCGGTTCTCGCCCCACGCATAGGCCAGCGTGCCGCCCAGCGTCCATTGTTCGGCCACGCTCACTTCCAGGCCCGCCTCGGCACCAGCGATACGCGCATCAACGTTGCTGGCTTGGCTCATGCCCATCATGCCGCTGCCGTGGTAGGTGAACAGGATGTAGTCCTGGATCTGCCCGGCGTACGCCGAAACCCACGCCTGCACGCGCGGTCCCTTGTACTGCAGGCCGACATCGAGCTGGGTGGTGCGCTCCGGCTGGATACCAGCAAACGCGTTCACCGCACCGGCCGGGCCGTGGTTGGGCGAGAACAGCTCCCAGTAGTCGGGCATGCGTTCACTGTGACCGAGGCCGGCATACCAGGTCAGGCCGTCGGCCAGGTCCTGCTCGTAGCGCAGGAAGCCACTGCCGAGCCATTCCTTGCGACGCTGGCCCGCGGTCGGATTGGGCATGTTGCCCATCATTCCGCGGATCGACTGCCGCTCGTCGCGCACGCTGGCACGGTCGATGCGCAGGCCGCTGATCCAGCGCTGATCGGTGCCGGCACCGAGGGTCAACTCGGTGAACACACCATAGCGACGGAAGTTGGCATCGGTCTCCCACGCCGCCTGCCGGTAGGTGTCGCGGCCCATGCCCATGCGCCCACGATGGCGGCTGTCTTCGCCATCCACACCCGCCACCAGCTGCACGTCCTGCCAGCGCCACTCGGAACTGACCCGACCGCCCTGGGTTCGGCGATCCACGTTCGATGCCATCGGCATCGGCATCATGCTGTGCGGGTTCGGCGTGCGCAGCGTGTAGTTGTCCATCACGTGGTCGGCGTTGTTGTAGTACACGTTGGCCTGCAACGTGTCCCATGCCCCCGGCAGGTTGCGCTTCTCGAAACGCGCGGCGTAGCTGGTGCGTTCGAACGCGGCACCGTCCATGCCACGGCCCGCGTAGCGTGCGATGGCATCACCGGCACCGGCGGAAATCTCCAGCAGCGTGTCGGCATCCGGCGTCCAGCCGATGGCCACGTCACCGTTCCACTTGCGCCACTTCGACGGCACCACGTCACCGTTGCCATCCTTGTAGTCATCGGCTTCGGAACGGTTGCCACTGGCGCGCACGTAGCCGGTCGGGTTGCCCAGGGTCAGGTCCAGCACCTGGTCGTTGCGGTTGCGCGAACCGACCAGCGCACTGGCATCGGCACGCACGCCCGGTTCCTCGAAACGCGGGGTATCGCGCTCGAAACGCACGGTGCCGGCCGACGCCCCGGCCCCCCAGCGCACGCTCTGCGGGCCCTTGATGATGGTCAGCCGGTCGAAGCTTTCCGGTGCGATGTAGGACAGCGGATTGTCCATGCGCGATGGGCAGGCGCCGATCAGGTTGCCGTCATTGCTGAGGATGTTCAGGCGCGAACCGAACATGCCGCGCAGCACCGGGTCGCCGTTGGTGCCGCCGTTGCGGATGGCGGAGAAGCCGGGGACGGTCTTCAGGTAATCAGCGCCATCACTGGCAGGCACGGGCTGCCGCGGCAGGCGCGGATCGGTCACCCAGTGCAACGGGGACGACGGCGCGGCGGCGGTGACCACCATCGTGTCGAGGGTACGCGCCTCTTCGGCAGGCGCAGCGTGGGCCAGTGACGCGGCCACGGCCAGGCCAAGGGCAACCGGCAGGCGCGCGCAGGCGCCCGCGGGGCGGGAAGTCATTTTCATCGGAACAGCTCCAAAGTACGCACGCGCGCACGGCGCCCGGTCAGGCGTCGTGCGGCAGATTCGATAGGGACATCAGCGAACGATGGAGAAACGCGGCGGCCCGCGCGCGGCATGTGCCGGCCAGCGCAGCGCGGGCAGCACCTGCTGCGACCACGGGAACACCAGCCGCGGGCGCCACAGCAGCGGCAACAGCAGCACCAGCACCGCCAGCCACGGCAGCAGGCGCATCGCCAGCACGCAGTATTCGCAGGCTTCGCCGTGCATGGCGTGGGGGTCGGGCGGACGGCTGGGCGCGGCCGGCGCGGCGCCGTGCTGATCGTGCCCGGGCATGGCCATGGCGTGCATGTCATGGCCCATCGCGGCATGGTCCATGCCCGCCATCGCCGCGTGCTCCATCGGCGATGCCTGCAGCGCGCGGCTGACCAGCGGCGCGAGCACCATCAGCAGCGTCGCCAGGACGGCGAGCTGGAGCAGGAGACGCTGCGGGCGGGACAGGCGGGTCACCCCGCTAGTTTAGAGCCGGGTCCAGGGTTGCCCTGTGCGACGAACCGTCGCAGGCATTTGCGACACCCCGTCGCGGGGGTGTTCGGCAGGGCTGCGCCCTGCACCTGCAGATGCCACGTCCACGGCAAGAGCCGAAGCAACAGCAAAAGCAAAAGCAAAAGCAAAAGCAAAAGCAAAAGCTGGCTTCCCGTGGGATGGCGGGGCGGGTCCGGTTGCGGGAGACGCCGTAAACCCGTCCCTGGGGGCTTGGCCGCGGCATCCATGCCGCGGACACTCCCGCAACCGGACCCACCCCGCCTTCGACAGTTTGCTGCGGTCTGTTGGAACGGCTCTTGGGGTCAGATCCGTTTTCCGCAGGAAAACGGATCTGACCCCAGATGTATTTCGATATCTGACAGTTTTCATCCACGCATGGCGTGGATCAACCGTGTCGACCAAGGTCGACACCTACCAACAGCCGCCGGAATCTGTCAGAGGTGGGGCGGTGTGGGCGG